>NZ_JBJJLO010000198.1:0-4997 GCF_046230915.1 Pseudomonas sp. KCJK8993 | reverse complement strand
CGCTCGAGGGTCATTGCGCCTTGAGGTAGTCGTTGAGGAAGGCCTGGGCATTGCCATAGCTGGACAGGTTGTCGTTATAACCCACCTTCAGCGGCTTGGCCTGGCCCGGCAGGTGCAGCTCGCCATAGCCATCCTGGAGCACCAGCACCACGAACTTCTGGCCGTCGACCTGGGTGGAATAACGGGTGTCGCGGGCGGTCTGTTCCACGTTCATCTTCTGGATGCGCATGTTCCAGTCATGGTCAGCGTCTTCCACCTGCACCAGCGCCTGGTTGGCGCTGCGCTCGCCGATGCGCAGGGTCCAGACCTTCACCCCATGCGGGCCGTTGTAGGCCACCATCTTGTCCGCCACCTGCGGACGTTCCTCGGCCTGGGCCATCCCGGCCACCAGGGCCAACGCCATGGCCCATGCGGCCGTCCATCGGCTATACAAGTGCATCCTTCACGCTCCTGAGAAATTGAAAAGGGGCAGCTATTGAAGTCGGCGCTGGCCGCGCTGCCAAGCACTGTGACCGCTGCGCACACTAAAAATGCCGTCGCTCACAAGTGGCGATGGGCAAAGTGTGAGTGGGTTACCATTGCCCCCCGCACACCAGGCAGTCATGGACACGCTTTACCGATGGAATGCTGGAACCCCTATCTCGACACCCAATTTCGCTTCGACCGGCCCGGCGCCCTGTCCCGTGCCGGGGTCTTCGATCCCACTGCCCGCCGAGTGATGGGCAGCGCCATCGGCCACTACCGCGCCCGCACCGTGCGCGCCCATGTGCAGTACTTCGACTGCAACCTGCAATTTCCCGAGCCGCTGCGCATCCACAAGGTGCTGCCGGACAGCCTGTGCATCGTCCAGGTGCTCGACGGCCAGTGGCGGCACCGGGTCGATGGCCAGCTCAACCACTACACCCCCGGCGCGCCCCACGCCCTGGGCCTGAGCGAGACCATGGAAGCGGTGGACCAACTGCCCGCCGGCAGCCACGCCTGCCTCTCCGGGCTGCGCATCGCCGGGCATTACCTGCGCGAACTGGCCGAGGAAGACTCCAGCCTGCAACCCTTGCTCGGCCTGCTGGACGACGGCATGTGCTTCAGCGAATTCCAGCGCTGCCAGGCCCTGGGCAACCTGCTGCGACGGCTATACCAGTCGCCGTACCAGGGCGCCCTGGAGCGCCTGCACCAGGAGAGCCTGAGCCTGGCGGTGCTGGTGGAGCTGGCGGCGCACCTGCAAGGCCAGCGCCCCGGACCACCGCCAACGGTGCGCGGCCGCCTGGACCTGGCCCACGAAGCCCGGCGCTTGCTCGACGCCCAGCTGATCGAGCCGCCCGGCAGCCAGGCCCTGGCCCAGCAACTGGGCGTGGGGGAAACCACCCTGCGCCGGGCCTTCGCCCAGGTCTTCGGCCAGTCGATGCTGCAGTACCTGCGCCAGCAGCGCATGGAACTGGCCCGCACCCTGTTGCGCCAGGGCAAATGGCAAGTGGCGCAGATCGCCTATCGCCTGGGCTACGCCAACCCCGCCAATTTCAACCACGCCTATAAAGCCCACTTCGGCCACCCGCCAGGGGCGGAACGCGGCAAGCCCTAGCCTCTTGAGGATGATGAACCATGAGCACATTGACTGCGCTGATCGCTGAGGCCAAGGCTGGCCTCTCTGTGCAGCAGAACATCCCCCAGGCCGCCTGGGAGGCCATCGCCCGGCAGTGTGGCGAGGCGGAAATCGTCGAGATCGAGGCGCGCATCGCCACGCTGACCGCCCAGCGCGAAGCGGTGGAGGAGTGGGATGGCGACACCCTGGATGACCTGTATTTCGCCATCGCCCACTTCACCCGTTTGTTGACACTGGCCGTGGCCCATGGGCGCGGAGAGTGAGGGGGGCGGTTGACCGCACGACATTTGCTCGACGGCTTGAGTCGTGGATCGGGCCCTATGTTCGCGTGGGGCTTTGCGCGATGGACATAACCCGCGACGCTTTGAGCATTGCCCTGGTAGGCACAGCCGCCTAGCCTGCTGCGGTCGCTGCAAAATCAGCGACCGGGCCTGAGAACCCGATCAGATGCAGGCACATTGTCGATCAGGAGTTTCAATCATGTTTGCCGGTCATCTGCCCGATTTATTCTGCCATTCGTTTCTCTTCCCAGCGCTCAAGCGCAACCTCCGCCAGCCCATGATCGGAGGTGCCTAATGAACTCAAGTAAGCCGATCCAGACCCAAGGTTTTGTCACCTTCGGCAACTGCCCTGAAACCGACCACAGCCTGTTTTGCGTCAACGCCGGAGTGCCTCTGCAACAGGCACTGGAGCAGGCCTCGACATTGCTGTACTACGCCAAGAAACTCGCGCTGGATGCCGCCATGGAAGAGCAGGGCGAGCGTTATGCCTGGGCTTCGCATTTTTTGGCGGAGATGGGGAAGGCGGTGATCGATGATGTGGGGTTGGGGGACGTAAGGACTCGGAGTTAAGGCAACAACATATGAGGTAGATTGAGATGCCGCTTAGTCCTGGTTGGTAAGCGGCTTTTTTGAAACATGAGTCGATCCGAAACTCGTAGGCG
Organism: Pseudomonas sp. KCJK8993; assembly: GCF_046230915.1. Classification (NCBI taxonomy): domain Bacteria; kingdom Pseudomonadati; phylum Pseudomonadota; class Gammaproteobacteria; order Pseudomonadales; family Pseudomonadaceae; genus Pseudomonas; species Pseudomonas sp. KCJK8993. Next base: position 2,457 of record NZ_JBJJLO010000198.1, on the reverse strand, counting down.
CAGATGACCGCCTCTGGCCGATAGCGGGCCTGTACTAACGGTAACTTTTATTTGTGAATTCAACCAATCGACGCAATAGGCTAGCTAAATCAACTCGTAGGTATTTCATATTTCAGTGTTTTCCGATCTCGACATTTTTCTACTCCATCCGTATAAAGTGATGCGATTCGATTATTCGGCACTGTATCGCTGGAGTCGCTTGGAAATCCTTAACCTAATAAGAGTCTTTAATGCTAAAAATTTATTCCTATTACTTTGAAGAGTTAGTTTTTAAATTCCCCTTTGGTGCAAACGAAGGCGCTGACAATCCGCCATGGAACGAAAATGAAGATTTTTCGCCGTTGTCTCCGCGAGTAGCAATCGCGGTTTCCAGGCTCGCTCTCTTCGACATGCTTAGGGCTTACCCCTATGCCGAGCCGAAATTTCATTCTTGTGCATTAAAAAAAGTCAACGATTCTGATTGTAGTTGGTGGTATTACGATGTCGAATGGATGGTTTACCCTCCCGAATGTGGCGATCGGAGCTCGATAAGCGTGCCTGTTATGCTCAATGGACGAGTTCCTCCGTTTGAAGTTTTCAAATACGAAGATCGTTTTTCAGCATGGAGAGAATGAAGTACTGAGCAGGTTGGAAGCGGTCATTCTGTCTTTTACCAACGTATGGGCGATTCAGCATTAGTTTTAATCATAATGAAGATACAAAGGACGTTCCCAGTGGAAAAATCATCCATTAAGAGCTTTTTGGCTCTTGCTTCTGTCTTTTTAGCTGCATTCGCAAGTGCGAATGAAAGTGATCTAAAAGTATCCGCCGAAAGCGAGATACTGTACTTCAAGGCGCTGCCTTACCTAGAAAAAATCGATGAAGTACAAAACGATATGTTCACTTTTCGAAAGCAGTTAGCGGTCAGTGAAAAGGTTCCCGACCAAAAAAAAGAACAATATAGAGACGAAATGCTTCGGCTTGTAAATGAAGGAGTACCTTTGCTCAAGCGTTCTGCTGAGGAAGGCAACCCAGCAGCGCAGTACCGTCTAGCGCTAATGTTGTCGACATTTGAATCTCGCGATCAAGTCGCTGAAAAGGTCTGCACTCTCCTAAAATCCAGTTTCAGTAACGGATTTACTCCAGCGGGTTTGCAGATGCTTTTCTATTGCTTCGATGAGGTTAAAACACCTGGGTATCGGTCACTTGTCGACGCGTTGCCTAATGATGAAACCCTGTATAGCAGGTACTACCCCCAGCCAACGATGATGCCGAGTTGCGATAGAAATAGCCGCTCTGACAGCAAACCAATCGTGTTGCTCGACGAAAAAAGTTTTCGCGCCAACCTTTATATGAGTATGGCGACTCAAATGTTGACGCAAAACCTTAAGCAAGAGCAGGTGCGGTTTATGAATAAAGCCGCCGAGCATGGATGCACCAGGGCAATAGAAAGGCTAAAGCTCAGCAGCGCCACTAATGGAGCTCACCCGTAACTGGGAGCACATGATTAATCGCGTGTGGGATGAAATGGGCGAGCAACCCGCGCTGCTGACCGAGGCCCAGTTCAGCGAGTGGCTACGGCAGCAGTTCTACTTCCCTCCCCGTGACAGCTAGTTTTCAGCAAGCAAAAAAGCGGTGTACCCCCTCCCGCTGCTTACCTTCGCTTGCGGTTTGGGTCCTTCAAGCTGGCCCGAACCAGAAAGCTGAGCGACGCTCGTTAACACCATCACGCTGCTTCAGTGGCCTCGTAACAGCCCTTCTCCGCAAACATCAATCAGTCGTCGTTGTATCGTTTGGGTGTTGGGGCTTCGTCATCCTCTACCGGGAGGTAAGTCTTTTTGGCTACTCGTTCCACATAACCCTTTTGCTTGAAGGTCGCAAAGGCGCTCGCAACAATCGAGCGCCATTCAGCTACGGTGATCTGCCCCAGCTCTTTGTAGCGGTGGTAAATTTCATCCGCGATCGCATCGACGGACATGATCGTTCCTGCGGGGCATGCCGCAATCCTGGACTGGGTGAAAACAAAGGCGGTTGTGTAGAGGTTTCGTCCTGAAGGTAACTGAACCATGAGGACTTTGCTGCGAGTCTTATTCCTATCCGCGCGCATCAACGCCGCCGCTGCCGCCACCTCTATCGGGAGATGGGGACGTAGCTCTAGAGTCTGAGCTTTGGGCAGCCGCGAGGTGATTACCGCATCATACAAGGCTATCCGGTCCATGACGTCTTGATCACGTGGAAGAAGTCTAATTTTCGTCGTGTAACAGAGGGCGCATTTGATTCTCGTAGTATCTCCATGCGGAGTAAGGCAGCCACACGTTTTGCACTCATCAACAGTCAAAGAGTAGTGGCCGCGCGTTTCAATTTCACCATCCAACTCGGGCAAGACCATATAGAACTTGGTAAGTGTCTCGCCATGCCAAAAAAATATAGGTTGAGAGATGGTTCTGGATAGGTAATTAACCCATAGCGAAAGTTGAG
>NZ_JBJJLO010000197.1:0-5260 GCF_046230915.1 Pseudomonas sp. KCJK8993 | reverse complement strand
CCGGCCCCAGCAGCAACGCCTGCCAGAAGGCAAAGCCCGGACGCACCGGCGCCGGCGCGAGCGTGGCTTGCCGCGCCGCCAGCGGCGTTGCCGCCACGGTATCGCTGCGCGCGCCATGCTCCTGGAAGAAGTCCGCCACCTCGGCATCCGCCGGGTGTTCGAGCAACTCATCGGGCGTGCCCAACTGGATCAGCCGGCCCTGGCGCAGCACCGCGATGCGGTCGGCCAGGCGCAGGGCCTCGGCGGGGTCGTGGGTCACCAGCAAGGTGGTGATGCCACGCTCGCGCACCAGGCCCAGGAAGTGCCCCTGCAACTCGCGGCGGATGGTCGGGTCCAGCGCGCTGAAGGGCTCGTCCATCAGCAGGATGTCCGGTTCGCTGACCAGCGCCCGGGCCAGGCCGACCCGCTGCTGCATGCCGCCGGACAGTTCATGGGGGTAGTGGTCGCCCCAGCCCGCCAGGCCCATGACGTGCAGTTGCACATCGGCCGCGGCGTGGCGCAGCGCCTCGGGTTCGCCGCGCAGTTCCAGGGGCAAGGCGACGTTGTCGCGCACGTTGCGATGGGGCAGCAGGCCAAAGTGCTGGAACACCATGCCGATGCGCCGCGAGCGCAGGGTGCGCAGGTCCCGGGGCACCAGTTGGCCGATGGCGGTGCCGTCGATCAGCACCTCGCCGCTGCCGGGTTCGATCAGGCGATTGATATGGCGCAACAGCGTCGACTTGCCGCTGCCGGAGGTGCCCATCAGGCACAGCAGCTCGCCACGCCGCACGCTGAGGCTGACCTGCTGCACCGCCGGCGCGCTGCTTCGGTCGCGGCGGCTGGCGTAGGTCTTGGTCAGGTTGCGCAGCTCCAGCACCACTTCGGCGTTGTCCGCAAGGAGGGTGGACGAGGCCGGGACGGCAAAGGCCTCTTGGGGTTGAACGGCAGACACGGGAACTCCTGGCGCCGGGCGCGGGATGGCGTGGCCGGCGGTGACAAAGAAAAAGGGAGGGACCTGCTTGGCTGTAGGCGCCGGCCTGTCGGCGAAAGCGGCCTAACGCCCCACTACAAGGATGTGGGACTCCACAATTGCACCGCCCGGGCATCCACCGGCTTGGGCAGGAGCTTTTCCTGGTAGAAGGCATCGGCGATCTTCTGCTGCTCGCCCAGGGCGTCGGGCTTGACCGCTTCCACCTGATAGGTGCGGCGGCTGTTGGCCAGCTCCACCGTGGGCACGTCGAGGTTGCCCCACAGCGGCCCGAGCAACTGCGCCGCCTGTTGCGGGTGCGCCTTGACCCAGGTGCCGGTCTTCTGCAACTCGCTGAACACCTGCCGCAGGACTTCGGGATGGGCCTTGGCATAGTCACTGGACGCCAGGTAGTAGCGGCGGTAGCTGGCCAGCCCCTGGCCGTCGTGCAGCACCCGTGCGCCTTGCTGGCGCTGGGCGCTGGCGACGAAGGGTTCCCAGGTGACCCAGGCATCGACCTTGGCGGTTTCCAGGGCGGCGCGGCCATCGGCGGGGGTCAGGTACACCGGCTGGATATCGGCGAAGCTCAAGCCCGCCTCGCGCAATGCGGCGATCAGCAGGTAATGGCTGCCGGCGGCCTTGGTCACGGCGATGCGCTTGCCCTTGAGATCGGCCAGGGACTTGAGCGGCGAATCCTTGCCGATGACGATGGACTGGGCCGCGGGCGATGGGGTCTCGGTGGCGAAGTAGGTCAACCGGGCGCCGGCGGCCTGGGCGAACACCGGCACGGTGTCGGCGACATCGGCGCTGATATCGACATTGCCCACGTTCAGCGATTCGGCCAGGGGCAGGCCGCTGGTGAACTCATGCCAGGTGATGTTCACCCCCTGCCCCGCCAGTTGTTTTTCCAGGGTGCCCTGGGCCTTGAGCACCGCCAGCAGGGTGGAGGATTTCTGGTAGCCGATGCGCAGACTGGTGTCGGCCAGGGCGTTGCAGGCCATGCCCAGCGCCAGCACGGCAAGGACGGAGAGCGACAAGCGACGAGGCGAAATAAGGGGCTGGCGCATGGGGGCGGACCTTCTGGGAGAGGAAAGTCACTAAAAGCTAATCGATCTAATAAATCTAAAATAAATAATTTTTAGGAATTAGCTTAGTGTCAGCCAAACGTTCGTCACCCATGCAAACCTGTAGCCGCTGCTGAGCCTGCGAAGCTGCGCACGAGGACGCAGTCCTCGCAGGCCGGGAACGGCAGTCAGGATTTCAGACTGACGGCCTGGGAGGCGGCGAGCATGGCGCGTAGCAGCACCGCGCAGCCGGCGGCCAGGTCGTCGGGGTCGGCGTTCTCGATTTCGTTGTGGCTGATGCCGCCTTCGCAGGGCACGAAGATCATCCCCGCCGGGCCCAGTTCGGCGACGAAGATCGCGTCGTGCCCGGCGCCACTGACGATGTCCATATGCGACAGGCCCAGGCCCTCGGCGGCGTCGCGCACGGCCTCGACGCACTCCTTGTGGAAGTACAGCGGCGGGAAGTCCGCCGTCGGGGTCAGCTCGAAACTCAGGCCATGTTCCTCGCACGTGTGCTCGATCACCTGGCGCACCTCGGCGATCATCGAGTCCAGGCGCGCGGGCTCCAAGTGCCGGAAGTCCAGGGTCATGCGCACCTCGCCGGGAATCACGTTGCGCGAGCCCGGGTAGGCCTGCAGGCAACCGACGGTGCCGCAGGCGTGGGGCTGATGGCCGAGGGCCGCGCGGTTGACCGCCGCCACCACCTGCGCGGCACCGACCAGGGCGTCCTTGCGCAGGTGCATCGGGGTCGGGCCGGCATGGGCCTCGACCCCGCGCAGCTTGAGGTCGAACCACTTCTGCCCGAGGGCGCCGAGCACCACGCCGATGGTCTTGCGCTCGTCTTCGAGAATCGGCCCCTGCTCGATGTGCGCCTCGAAATAGGCCCCCACCGGATGCCCGCTCACCGGCCGGCTGCCGGCATAACCGATGGCGTCCAGCGCCGCGCCGACGCTGATGCCCTCGGCATCGGTCCTGGCCAGGGTGTCCTGCAGGGTGAACTTCTCGGCGAACACCCCGGAGCCCATCATGCACGGCGGGAAGCGCGAGCCTTCCTCGTTGGTCCACACCACCACTTCCAGGGGCGCTTCGGTTTCCAGCTCGAGGTCGTTGAGGGTGCGCAACACCTCCAGCCCGGCCAGCACGCCAAAGCAACCATCGAACTTGCCCCCGGTGGGCTGGGTGTCGATATGGCTGCCGGTCATCACCGGTGGCAACTGCGGATTGCGCCCGGGACGGCGGGCGAAGATGTTGCCGATGCCGTCCACGCTGACCGTGCACCCGGCCTCCTCGCACCAGGTGACGAACAGGTCGCGGGCCTGGCGGTCGAGGTCGGTCAGGGCCAGGCGGCAGACCCCGCCCTTGACCGTGGCGCCGAGCCGGGCGAGCTCCATGAGCGACTGCCACAGGCGGTCGCGGTTGATGTGCTGATGGCTGGATTGCAGAACGTCGACGGCAGCGTTCATGGTGATCTCCTCAGGCTTTTCGGGTTGTGGTGGACGAGGTTGGGCTCGTCGGAAATGCGCCGGTGGTAGATAGATCCCATCGCGGGCAAGCCTCGCTCCTACAGGTATGTGCAATCTGTAGGAGCGAGCGCGCGGCGATGCGACTTGCCCGCGATGCTCTCAATGCATCACACCGGCGTCTTGGCGCTCACGCCCTGCGGGCTGCGCAGGTTGCACAGGCCGTAGTAGATCAGCCCGCCCAGGGCCGAACCGGTGAACCAGCCGTAGCTGTAGAACCAGTTGAAGGCACTGCTGCCCAGCGACATCAGGGTCAGCGCCACCGGGATGGCGAAGGCGATGAAGCCGTGCCAGTTCCACGCCGGGTACACGTCATCGCGGTACAACCCGGCCAAGTCCAGGCGTTGCCGGCGGATGACGAAGTAGTCCACCACCATGATCCCGGCGATCGGCCCCAGGAGGCTGGAGTAGCCCAGCAGCCAGTTGGAGTACACGGTTTCCAGGCTCACGTCGGACACCAGCAGGCCGAGCTTCTTGAGCAGTTCGTGGCCCATCAGCGCCAGCCCCACCAGGCCGGTGAGGATCACCGCCGTGGTGCGGCCGATCAGCTTGGGGGCGATGTTCTGGAAGTCGTTGGTGGGCGAAACGATGTTGGCCGCGGTGTTGGTCGACAGCGTGGCGATGATGATCAGCGCCATGGCCACGGCCACCCAGCCCGGGCTCTGGATATGCCCGATCAGGCTTACCGGGTCGGAGACCGTGACCCCCACCAGCTTGGCCGAGGCCGCGGTCATCACCACGCCCAGGGCGGCGAACAGGAACATGGTCAGCGGCAGGCCGAAGATCTGCCCCAGCACTTGGTCCTTCTGGCTCTTGGCGTAGCGGCTGAAGTCCGGGATGTTCAGCGACAAGGTGGCCCAGAAACCGACCATGGCCGTCAGCCCGGCCATGAAATAGCCGGTGACGCTGGCGCCTTCGGGACGCTTGGGCGGGATCGCCAGCAACTCACCGAGCGACACGCTGGGCAAGGCCCACACCAGCAGCCCGAGGCCCACCGCCACCAACAGCGGCGCCGACAAGGTCTCCAGCCACTTGATCGATTCCGCGCCGCGCAGCACCACCCACAGGTTGAGGGTCCAGAACAGCATGAAGCCGATCACCTCGCCAGTGCCGCCCAGGGCCTTCCAATCCGCAAAGATCGAGCCGAGGAACAGGTGGATGGCCAGGCCGCCGAACAGGGTCTGGATGCCGAACCAGCCGCAGGCCACCAGGGCGCGAATCAGGCACGGCACGTTGGAGCCGATGATGCCGAACGACGAGCGCAGCAGCACCGGGAACGGAATGCCGTACTGGGTGCCGGCGAAGGCATTGAGGGTCAGCGGCAGCAACACCACGATGTTGGCCAAGAGGATCGCCAGCAGCGCCTCGCCGACGCTCAGGCCGAAGTAGGCGGTGAGCACCCCGCCCAGGGTGTAGGTCGGCACGCAGATCGACATGCCGATCCACAGCGCGGTGATGTGCCACTTGTTCCAGGTGCGGTCCTGGACCTTGGTCGGGGCGATGTCGTGGTTGTAACGGGGGCTGTCGAGTACGTCGCTGCCGGCGTCCAGCTCGTACAAGCCGGCGCGCTCGGTCACCTGGGATCTGATCTGTTGCATGGCCGCTCCACTGTTGTTCTGGTTATTGTGCTCATCGGCCAGCGACCCCTGGATCGGGCGCCGGACGATGGCCGGAGAACTGACACTTCCACCCTCCGGCGTGACGATCCGTGGCGGCACTCAATAAGTGTG
>NZ_JBJJLO010000196.1:0-5391 GCF_046230915.1 Pseudomonas sp. KCJK8993 | reverse complement strand
TGGGCCGGAAGCCCTTGTCGATCTCTCCCAGCACACGTTCGAGCTTGCCCTGGGGCAGCGCCTGGGCCTCGACATCGCTGATGCCCACCTCCCGCGCCAGGCTGTCCGCCACGCTTTGCCGGTCGCCGGTGAGCAACAACTGGCGGCCCAACCCCAACTCCCGCAGTTCTTGCAGGGCCTGGGCCGCTTCGGGCTTGACGCTGTCGGCCAACAACAGCCAACCGAGGAACTCACCATTGAGCGCCAACCCGGCGATCGGCCCGTCATGGGTCGGCACCGGACTGGTGTCGATCCCCAACTGGATGAACAGTTCGGGCCGGCCCAGGGCCGCCTGGCCTTCGTCGGTGCGCGCGACCACCCCCAGGCCCTGGCGCTCATGAATATCCCCAAGGGCCCACTGCTGCTCTGGCGGCACCAGTGCTGCCAGCGCCCGGCTGACCGGGTGACTGCTGGCCGCGCCGAGGCTGGCGGCAAGGCTGAGCAGTGCCCGACGATCCTCCAGGGGGGTGTCCACCGCCTGCAAGCGCAGGGTGCCGAAGGTCAGGGTGCCGGTCTTGTCCACCACCAGGGACGTCAGGTCCGCCAGCTCTTCGAGAAACGCCGAGCTGCGAATCAGGATGCCGTGCCGCGCCGCCACGGCGATCCCGGCAATGGCGGTGGCCGGCGCCGATAGCACCAACGCACAGGGGCAGGCCGCCACCAGCACGGCGAGCATGGCCTGGGCATCATTGGTAATGAACCAGGTCACCGCTGCCAGCAGCAGCACCAACACCAGGTAGCTGCCGGCGTAGCGTTCCAGCAACCGGGTGATCGGTGGCTTGGCGCGTTCGGCGTTCTGCATCAGGGCGATCACCTTGCCCAGGGTCGATTCCTCGCCGGTGCGGGTCACTTCCAGGCGCAGCAGGCCATCGAGGTTGATCGCGCCCCCGAATACCTGCATGCCCACACTCGCTTCCAGTGGCACCGATTCGCCGGTGATCGGCGCGGTGTCCAGGCTCGCCTGCCCCGCTACCACCACGCCGTCGGCAGGCACCCGGTCCCCGGCGCGCACTTCCACCAGGTCGCCGGTCCTGAGGCTGGCGTTATCCACTTCCTGCACGCTGCCATTGGCCTGTACCTGCCGCGCCTGGCTGCGGGTCAGGCGGCCCAGGGCATCGATAGCCTCTTGGGAACCGATCACGCTGCGCTCTTCCAGCACATGGCCGAAGATCATGATGATCGGCAGCAAGGCGGCGGTCAGCAGGTCGCCCGTGGCCCAGGCGCCGAGCATGGCCAGGGCGATCAGTTGGTCGGTGATGCCGTGCAGGCTCGGATAGCGCAGGCTGAACCAGGCCGAACGCAACACCGGTACGGCCACCAGCAAGGAAGCGACGCCCAGCAGCAACTGGCTGACACCGACTTGCTCGGGCGCCAGCCAGCGCCAGGCCAGGCCCAGGCCCAGCAAGCCGAGGGCGAGCATGGCCAGGGTCAGTTGGCGGGCGGCGCTGCGCTGTTCAGCGCTGGTCAACATGCTGGCGGGCGCCGCATGGGTAGAAGCGGTCATCGTTCAGCTCCCTGGATGATCAAGCGGGAATCGTCTTTGGGGTCGACCGTCGTCACCGAGCCCGCCTGGCGCAGAATCTGCGGCAGGCGCTCACGATAGATGCGCAGCAGCATCTGCGGGTCGCTGCCATTGCGTTGCTCCTGGGCCAGGCTTTGGACCGTGGCGGTCTGCGCCCGGGCCAGGGCCAGTCGTTCGCTGGCCTGGGCATGAGCCACTTGCAGGCTGCGATCGGCCTGCTGGTTGGCGCTCTGGGTGAGTTTCTCCGCTTCAGTACGCGCATTGGCCACAGCCTTGTCGGCCTGCTGGCTGGCCGTCAGCACGGCATTGAAGGCGTTGACCGCAGGCTCGGGCAGGCTCGACTGCACGTCGACCCGGGTCGCTTCGATACCTATGCCCTGGCCAGTGGCGGCCAGCTCGGCCAGGCGCTGGTTGATGCCCTGGAGCAGATCGCCACGCAGCCGCTCACGGCGTTCGGCGGCCTGGTGATCGCTGCCGAGCAACTCCGGACGCGCCACCAGGATGGTGTCCAGGTCGCGGGCCGCAGCCAGGCTGACGGCGCTGCGGGTCGCCAGGCGGTCCAGGGCCGGCAGCACATGTTCGCCTTGCAAGACATAGGCATAGGGGTCGCTGACCTTGTAGAACACCCGGACGTCCAACTGCACCACGCCGGCATCGCCGGTGAGCAGGTAGCCCGAACCGGCCAGGGTGTCGTTCAACGGCGTGGCCAGGGTCGCTACCCGGTCCCCTTCCACTGCGGCTTGGGAGCGCAACAGCCCCTCGATGCGCCGCTCCAGCACCCGATCCGCGGCCGGCAACAACACCACCTGCTCGAACGGCCGGGGCCAGGCCAGCAGCAGCCCGGCATTCTGCACCCGGGCCAGGGCACCGAAATGCATGACCAGGGCGCGGTCTTGCGGATCGATCTGGCGAACGTTGGACAAGGCCCAAGCCAATGCGGCGAGGACTGTCACCACATACAGGCCGATGAATGCCAGGCGCCCCGCCTGGATCCACGGACTGTCCAATTGATTTGTTCCACGTGGAACGCTGTTCATGGCTGCGTTCCAGACGCTTTGTTCGGCAGGTTCGGCGGCCCGTCCACCAACACCCGGAACGGCGCGGCATCGGTACGCAGGATCAGGCGAGTGCTCGGATTGACCACCGTGCCCAAGGTGTCCAGGGAGCGCAGCAGGTTATACAGCTGCGGCGAACTGGCGTAGGCACGGCCGTAGATCTGCGCCGCTTCGACCCGGGATTGCGCCTCTATATCTGCCGCCTTCACCGTAGCGTCGGCTTGCACTATGCGTGCGTCGCGCTCGGCAGCGGAACGGATCTGCGCCGCTTCACGCTTGCCCACGGCCGTGCGTTCGGTGGCGATGGTTTCGCGCTCGGCGCGCATGCGATCCACCGTGGCGGTGAGGGTCACCGACGGCAGGGTCAAGCGCTCGATACCCACCTGCACCACTCGCACGCCGTAGGTGGACAGCAATTGCTGGTCGATCTGCTGGCGCAGCCGGCTTTCGAAATCGCCAATGCGGACCTTGCCGGCATCGGTGTTCACCAGGTCGGCCAGATCGAAGCTGCTGGCGGTGGTTTCCAGGGCCGAACCAACGAAGGTGCGAATCTGCCGCGCCGCTTCGTCCGGCTGGTTCTGCACCGCCCGCATGAAGCGCTGCACATTGTCCGGGTCGCCCTGCACCCGCCAGGCCACATAGGCCTGGACGATGATCCGCAGGCCGTCACGGGTACCCACGTCCTGCAAGCCGCTGGAGGTGGTCCGCAGGCGCAGGTCCACCGGGATCGCCGCTTCGAAGGGCGCCGGCCAGCGCCAGTTCAGCCCCGGCTCCAGCAGGACCCGGGCCGGGTTGCCGAAACGGGTGATCACCGTGGCTTCGCCGGAACGCACCTGCACCAGGCTCGCGGCCGCCAGGGCGAACGCCACCAGCAATGCCGCCCAGCCCATGCGCCGCCAGGGAAAGGGCCCTTCCTGCGCTGGCGCGCCATGGTGATGGTGGTGATGCCCGTGATGGTGGTGATGGCCGTGCCCATGGTCGTGGTCGGAGTGGGAATGGGTGTGGGAAGACTGGCTCAATGGGCGGCTCCTGGCTGGGCGGCTTTACGCGGCGCCAGCGGGTCGGCGGGCAAGGTGAAGGTACGCAAGTCGAGGGTTGGCGCACTGTCGGCGCCCAGACGGTGATCGAGAATCAACAACTGGGCCTTGCCCAGGCCCTGGATCAGTTGGCCGAAGTACTGTTCTAGGATGAATGCCTGGCCCGCACCGGCGTAGGCCTTCTGCTCGGCGGCGAACCGCAAGTCAGCCGTCTGGGCCTCGGCCTGGATCTCACGCGCCGTGGCCCGCGCCTTGTCGTTGACTTCGCTGGCTTGCAATTGCGCCTGGTTGGTCTGTTCGGCCGCGGCCCCGCGCTCCCGGGAAATCAGCGCCTGGGCGCCAATCTGCGCGGCCTGTACACCGTGGTAGGCATTGGCTGCGCCAGCCGGTGGGTGTATGGCCTCGACCACGGTGGCGAGAATCTCCACGCCGCTGTCGAGCCTGGACAGATCGGCCTGCACCGCGTGGCCGATATCCTCGGCCAGGCGCGTGCGGTCTTCGCCCAGCAGGCCATCGAGGGTGCGCGAGGCGAAATCGTGCACCAGTACCCGGCTGGCGGTACTGCGGATCAGCGACGGCACATCGTTGCTGTTGTAGGTCGCCGCCAGCGCCGCGGCATCATCCAGGCCGATGCGGTAGACGAAGCGCACGTCCATGTTGACGATCTGGAAGCTCTGCTGGTGGTCATCGCCACTGGCGATCACCTGGGATTTGTCATTCACGTGGCTGGCGTCCCACAAGCGATTGGCAATCGCCGGTGCCGGCCCCTCCGCCGCTGCCGGTTCGATCGGTTGCGGGGTTTCGCCCACGCTGGTGGCCAATTCATGGACCACGCCGTTTTCCACCGTCAGCACCCGCCCCAGGGGCCAGGGCAAACCCAGGTGCAGGCCGGGGCCGAAAACCGTTACCGGCTGGCCAAAACGCTCGTAAATACCGCGATTTTGCAGCGAAATCTCATGAATCCCGGTCAATAACCAACCTACCGCCAGGATCAGCCCCAGTACCGGCAGGAACGCCCGGCGCATGTAGGCAAAGGCCCAGACCTGGCGCAGATCGATGCCGAACCTGTTGTGCAGTTCGTTTTGCAGGCTCAGCAGCGGTTGCGGTGGCCAACGCAACAAGTCGGCGACGAAGCTATGGGCCAACAGCCGTGGCTCAAGGGCCTCGCGCTGGGGACTGAACAACGACAACAGCGCCCGTAGCAGCAACTCGCCGGCCACCAACGCCGGCAACAGGCCCATCAATACCGCCAGGCGCACCGGCCACAGGGCGCTGTCGCTGCCGAACAACAAGCACAAGGCGCCCACCAGCAAGCACAGGATGGCCACCCGCAGCAGTTGCGCCACGGCTCCGGCCTCCGGCCATTCACTCGGGTGCTCCTGGGCCAGCTGGCGCTCCAGCACCAGCAAGGCGAAGGCCAGTAGCAACAGCAGCACGGCGACGACGCTGGCGCTCAGGCCCAAAGCCGTGGCGGGCAGCGCCAGGTTGAAGACCTGCGCCAGGCAAGACAGGGCCAGCAGCGACCAGCCAGCGAGCCACAGGGTCGGGGCACCGATCTGCTGCAACAGGCGCCGGGCACGGGTGCCCAGGATGGCAGCGAAGAACCCGGCCGGCGTTGCCTCGGGCGTCTCCACCGGCGTCGATGGCGCCAGCACCTCCTCCCGCCAGCGGCTCACCCAGCACGCCGACTGCAGGCCCGCCACCACCACCAGCAAGGCACAGGACAGGTTCACCAGCA
>NZ_JBJJLO010000195.1:0-5493 GCF_046230915.1 Pseudomonas sp. KCJK8993 | reverse complement strand
GATCGGAAGCGCAAGTGGTTGAAGTTGCAAAGGAAACTTTGAAAACTTCTTAAAAAATCACTTGACAGTAAATGAGGCTGCTGTAGAATGCGCGCCTCGGTTGAGACGAAAGATCTTAACTAACCGCTCTTTAACAACTGAATCAAGCAATTCGTGTGGGTGCTTGTGTAGTCAGACTGATAGTCAAAAAGATTATCAGCATCACGAGTGACCATGCGAGAAATCACATAGTCATTTGAGATTGCTGAGCCAAGTTTAGGGTTTCTTAAAAACCCAAGCAGTATTGAACTGAAGAGTTTGATCATGGCTCAGATTGAACGCTGGCGGCAGGCCTAACACATGCAAGTCGAGCGGATGAAGTGAGCTTGCTCACGGATTCAGCGGCGGACGGGTGAGTAATGCCTAGGAATCTGCCTGGTAGTGGGGGATAACGTCCCGAAAGGGGCGCTAATACCGCATACGTCCTACGGGAGAAAGCAGGGGACCTTCGGGCCTTGCGCTATCAGATGAGCCTAGGTCGGATTAGCTAGTTGGTGAGGTAATGGCTCACCAAGGCGACGATCCGTAACTGGTCTGAGAGGATGATCAGTCACACTGGAACTGAGACACGGTCCAGACTCCTACGGGAGGCAGCAGTGGGGAATATTGGACAATGGGCGAAAGCCTGATCCAGCCATGCCGCGTGTGTGAAGAAGGTCTTCGGATTGTAAAGCACTTTAAGTTGGGAGGAAGGGCAGTAAGTTAATACCTTGCTGTTTTGACGTTACCGACAGAATAAGCACCGGCTAACTCTGTGCCAGCAGCCGCGGTAATACAGAGGGTGCAAGCGTTAATCGGAATTACTGGGCGTAAAGCGCGCGTAGGTGGTTTGTTAAGTTGGATGTGAAAGCCCCGGGCTCAACCTGGGAACTGCATCCAAAACTGGCAAGCTAGAGTATGGTAGAGGGTGGTGGAATTTCCTGTGTAGCGGTGAAATGCGTAGATATAGGAAGGAACACCAGTGGCGAAGGCGACCACCTGGACTGATACTGACACTGAGGTGCGAAAGCGTGGGGAGCAAACAGGATTAGATACCCTGGTAGTCCACGCCGTAAACGATGTCAACTAGCCGTTGGGGTCCTTGAGACTTTAGTGGCGCAGCTAACGCATTAAGTTGACCGCCTGGGGAGTACGGCCGCAAGGTTAAAACTCAAATGAATTGACGGGGGCCCGCACAAGCGGTGGAGCATGTGGTTTAATTCGAAGCAACGCGAAGAACCTTACCAGGCCTTGACATGCAGAGAACTTTCCAGAGATGGATTGGTGCCTTCGGGAACTCTGACACAGGTGCTGCATGGCTGTCGTCAGCTCGTGTCGTGAGATGTTGGGTTAAGTCCCGTAACGAGCGCAACCCTTGTCCTTAGTTACCAGCACGTTATGGTGGGCACTCTAAGGAGACTGCCGGTGACAAACCGGAGGAAGGTGGGGATGACGTCAAGTCATCATGGCCCTTACGGCCTGGGCTACACACGTGCTACAATGGTCGGTACAGAGGGTTGCCAAGCCGCGAGGTGGAGCTAATCCCACAAAACCGATCGTAGTCCGGATCGCAGTCTGCAACTCGACTGCGTGAAGTCGGAATCGCTAGTAATCGCGAATCAGAATGTCGCGGTGAATACGTTCCCGGGCCTTGTACACACCGCCCGTCACACCATGGGAGTGGGTTGCACCAGAAGTAGCTAGTCTAACCTTCGGGAGGACGGTTACCACGGTGTGATTCATGACTGGGGTGAAGTCGTAACAAGGTAGCCGTAGGGGAACCTGCGGCTGGATCACCTCCTTAATCGACGACATCAGCTGCTTCATAAGCTCCCACACGAATTGCTTGATTCATTGAAGAAGACGATAGAAGCAGCTTTAAGCTCCAAGCTGATAGCTCCAAGCTAACAGTTACAAGCTCGAAATTGGGTCTGTAGCTCAGTTGGTTAGAGCGCACCCCTGATAAGGGTGAGGTCGGCAGTTCGAATCTGCCCAGACCCACCAATTTTGTTATGGGGCCATAGCTCAGCTGGGAGAGCGCCTGCCTTGCACGCAGGAGGTCAGCGGTTCGATCCCGCTTGGCTCCACCATAAACTGCTTCGGAAAGCTTAGAAATGAGCATTCAAATCGAATGTTGATTTCTAGTCTTTTGATTAGATCGTTCTTTAAAAATTTGGGTATGTGATAGAAAGATAGACTGACCACTACTTTCACTGGTGGTGGATCAGGCTAAGGTAAAGTTTGTGAATTCAAACTTTCGGCGAATGTCGTCTTCACAGTATAACCAGATTGCTTGGGGTTATATGGTCAAGTGAAGAAGCGCATACGGTGGATGCCTTGGCAGTCAGAGGCGATGAAAGACGTGGTAGCCTGCGATAAGCTTCGGGGAGTCGGCAAACAGACTTTGATCCGGAGATCTCTGAATGGGGGAACCCAACCATCATAAGATGGTTATCTTGCACTGAATACATAGGTGCAAGAGGCGAACCAGGGGAACTGAAACATCTAAGTACCCTGAGGAAAAGAAATCAACCGAGATTCCCTTAGTAGTGGCGAGCGAACGGGGACTAGCCCTTAAGCTTCTTTGATTTTAGCGGAACGCTCTGGAAAGTGCGGCCATAGTGGGTGATAGCCCTGTACGCGAAAGGATCTTAGAAGTGAAATCGAGTAGGACGGGGCACGAGAAACCTTGTCTGAATATGGGGGGACCATCCTCCAAGGCTAAATACTACTGACTGACCGATAGTGAACTAGTACCGTGAGGGAAAGGCGAAAAGAACCCCGGAGAGGGGAGTGAAATAGATCCTGAAACCGTATGCGTACAAGCAGTGGGAGCAGACTTTGTTCTGTGACTGCGTACCTTTTGTATAATGGGTCAGCGACTTATATTCAGTGGCGAGCTTAACCGAATAGGGGAGGCGTAGCGAAAGCGAGTCTTAATAGGGCGTTTAGTCGCTGGGTATAGACCCGAAACCGGGCGATCTATCCATGGGCAGGTTGAAGGTTAGGTAACACTGACTGGAGGACCGAACCGACTACCGTTGAAAAGTTAGCGGATGACCTGTGGATCGGAGTGAAAGGCTAATCAAGCTCGGAGATAGCTGGTTCTCCTCGAAAGCTATTTAGGTAGCGCCTCATGTATCACTCTAGGGGGTAGAGCACTGTTTCGGCTAGGGGGTCATCCCGACTTACCAAACCGATGCAAACTCCGAATACCTAGAAGTGCCGAGCATGGGAGACACACGGCGGGTGCTAACGTCCGTCGTGAAAAGGGAAACAACCCAGACCGTCAGCTAAGGTCCCAAAGTTATGGTTAAGTGGGAAACGATGTGGGAAGGCTTAGACAGCTAGGAGGTTGGCTTAGAAGCAGCCATCCTTTAAAGAAAGCGTAATAGCTCACTAGTCGAGTCGGCCTGCGCGGAAGATGTAACGGGGCTCAAACCATACACCGAAGCTACGGGTATCACGTAAGTGATGCGGTAGAGGAGCGTTCTGTAAGCCTGTGAAGGTGAGTTGAGAAGCTTGCTGGAGGTATCAGAAGTGCGAATGCTGACATGAGTAACGACAATGCGAGTGAAAAACTCGCACGCCGAAAGACCAAGGTTTCCTGCGCAACGTTAATCGACGCAGGGTTAGTCGGTCCCTAAGGCGAGGCTGAAAAGCGTAGTCGATGGAAAACAGGTTAATATTCCTGTACTTCTGGTTATTGCGATGGAGGGACGGAGAAGGCTAGGCCAGCTTGGCGTTGGTTGTCCAAGTTTAAGGTGGTAGGCTGAGATCTTAGGAAAATCCGGGATTTCAAGGCCGAGAGCTGATGACGAGTTACCTTTTAGGTGACGAAGTGGTTGATGCCATGCTTCCAAGAAAAGCTTCTAAGCTTCAGATAACCAGGAACCGTACCCCAAACCGACACAGGTGGTTAGGTAGAGAATACCAAGGCGCTTGAGAGAACTCGGGTGAAGGAACTAGGCAAAATGGCACCGTAACTTCGGGAGAAGGTGCGCCGGTGAGGGTGAAGGACTTGCTCCGTAAGCCCATGCCGGTCGAAGATACCAGGCCGCTGCGACTGTTTATTAAAAACACAGCACTCTGCAAACACGAAAGTGGACGTATAGGGTGTGACGCCTGCCCGGTGCCGGAAGGTTAATTGATGGGGTTAGCGCAAGCGAAGCTCTTGATCGAAGCCCCGGTAAACGGCGGCCGTAACTATAACGGTCCTAAGGTAGCGAAATTCCTTGTCGGGTAAGTTCCGACCTGCACGAATGGCGTAACGATGGCGGCGCTGTCTCCACCCGAGACTCAGTGAAATTGAAATCGCTGTGAAGATGCAGTGTATCCGCGGCTAGACGGAAAGACCCCGTGAACCTTTACTATAGCTTTGCACTGGACTTTGAGCTTGCTTGTGTAGGATAGGTGGGAGGCTTTGAAGTGGGGACGCCAGTTCTCATGGAGCCATCCTTGAAATACCACCCTGGCAACCTTGAGGTTCTAACTCAGGTCCGTTATCCGGATCGAGGACAGTGTATGGTGGGTAGTTTGACTGGGGCGGTCTCCTCCTAAAGAGTAACGGAGGAGTACGAAGGTGCGCTCAGACCGGTCGGAAATCGGTCGCAGAGTATAAAGGCAAAAGCGCGCTTGACTGCGAGACAAACACGTCGAGCAGGTACGAAAGTAGGTCTTAGTGATCCGGTGGTTCTGTATGGAAGGGCCATCGCTCAACGGATAAAAGGTACTCCGGGGATAACAGGCTGATACCGCCCAAGAGTTCATATCGACGGCGGTGTTTGGCACCTCGATGTCGGCTCATCACATCCTGGGGCTGAAGCCGGTCCCAAGGGTATGGCTGTTCGCCATTTAAAGTGGTACGCGAGCTGGGTTTAGAACGTCGTGAGACAGTTCGGTCCCTATCTGCCGTGGACGTTTGAGATTTGAGAGGGGCTGCTCCTAGTACGAGAGGACCGGAGTGGACGAACCTCTGGTGTTCCGGTTGTCACGCCAGTGGCATTGCCGGGTAGCTATGTTCGGAAGAGATAACCGCTGAAAGCATCTAAGCGGGAAACTCGCCTCAAGATGAGATCTCACTGGGATCTTGAATCCCCTAAAGGGCCGTCGAAGACTACGACGTTGATAGGTTGGGTGTGTAAGCGCTGTGAGGCGTTGAGCTAACCAATACTAATTGCCCGTGAGGCTTGACCATATAACACCCAAGCAATTTGCGAACTCGACAGAGACCAGATTGCGGTGTGTGAAGATGACCAACCGAAAGTTTGACACACGAACCTATTGCATACCCATTCGCTGGAACGTTGCCCAAACAACGGCTCAGCTACAGAATTTCTTGACGACCATAGAGCATTGGAACCACCTGATCCCATCCCGAACTCAGAAGTGAAACGATGCATCGCCGATGGTAGTGTGGGGTTTCCCCATGTGAGAGTAGGTCATCGTCAAGATTAAATTCCGAAACCCCAATTG
>NZ_JBJJLO010000194.1:0-5497 GCF_046230915.1 Pseudomonas sp. KCJK8993 | reverse complement strand
CGCGTTCACCTACCTGTGGGTGGCGGCCAACCAGTGGCTGGGCAACGATGGTCGGGGGCTGGGCTGGTTCTGCCTGTTCGTCAGCCTCACCGCGGCCACGGTGGCGATCCAGGCGCTGGGCGATGTGGGCGGGGCTTTCGGGGTGTGGAACGCGCTCAACTGGCTGGCCTGGACCCTGCTGTGGTTCACCTTTTTCCTGCTGCTGGGGCTGTCGCGCAAGATCCAGCGCCAGGTGGCGTTGTTGACCCTGGTGTGCGCGATCGGTACCGGCTGGATTCCCGGGCTGTTGATCCTCGGGCAGGTGCTCAAGCCCTAGGGGCGGCGCCCCCAGGGTAGCGGGATGGGGGTCAGTCGGCCCCGGCCAGCAGCGCGTCGATGCGCTGGTCCTTGTCGGTCCACAGCTGGTTGACCCAGTCCTGGACCTGCTGGCGGAACGCCGGGTCGTTCTCGTAGTCGCCGTGCCACAAGGCCGGGTCCAGCTCGCGGGTGCGGATGTCGATGATCACCTTGGGCACGTTGCCGCTGATCAGGTCCCAGAAACCGGGAATGCGCTCCTGGGGGTAGACCACGGTGACATCCAGCATGGCGTCCAGCTGGTCGCCCATGGCGGCCAGGACGAAAGCCACGCCGCCGGCCTTGGGCTTGAGCAGGTGGCGCAAGGGCGAGGCTTGCTGCTCGCGCTTGGCCGCGGTGAAGCGGGTGCCTTCCAGGTAGTTGACCACGGTCACCGGCTGGCGCTTGAACAGTTCGCAGGCGGCCTTGGTGATCTCCAGGTCCTTGCCTTGCAGTTCCGGGTGCTTGGCCAGGAAGGCCTTGCTGTAGCGCTTCATGAAGGGGTAGTCCAGCGCCCACCAGGCCAGGCCCAGGAACGGCACCCAGATCAGTTCCTTCTTGAGGAAGAACTTGAAGAACGGCGTGCGCCGGTTGAGGGTCTGGATCAGGGCCGGGATGTCGACCCAGGACTGGTGGTTGCTGACCACCAGGTAGGACGTGTCGACCCGCAGGCCTTCGCCACCGCGGATGTCCCAGCGGGTGGGGATACAGGAGGCGAAGATCAGCTTGTCGATCTCGGCCCAGGTCTCGGCGATCCACATCACCGCGCCGGAGGCGTAGTCCCGCAAGCGGCCGGGCAGGACCAGCTTGAGCAGGGCGAACACCATCAGGGGCCCGAACAGCACCAGGGTGTTGAGCAGAAGCAGCAGGGTGACGAGACAGCCGGTGAGCAGTCGGCGCATAGGGCACTCTTTAGATTTTTCGGGGCGCGCAATGATAAGCAGCTTCGGCGAGCAGGCCAAATTCTAGTGTGCTGGTGAATGTTTCATCTGCGCGGTGACAAGCTTTTTACAACGCCGCTCGGAGCCCTGCCGGTCCTGTCCGAGGATGCGGATAACCTTTGCCGACTTTGCGGATTTTCCCTGGTTTGCCACAGGCGCCTAATCGGCCGATGCCCTCAATCGGAGCCTGCCCCATGAGCCGCCCCCTGGACCCAGCCGCCCTGGCCGCCTATTTCGATAGCCAATACAACGCCCGCGCCAGCGTCGCCGATTATGCCCAGTACCCGCGTCTGTACCGAGCGCTATCGGACGCCGCCCATGCCTGTACACCCTGTCATCGCGATGTGGCCTACGGCAGTGGAGCCAACGAGCGACTGGATATCTTTCCGGCGGCGCGGGCCGGGGCCCCGGTACTGTTGTTCATCCATGGCGGTTACTGGCGCGCGCTGTCCAAGGATGACTCGGCGTTCATGGCCCCGGCACTCACCGCTGCCGGTGCCTGTGTGGTGGTGCTGGACTACGACCTGGCGCCCGCCGTGACCCTGGACCAGATAGTCGATCAGGCCCGCCGTGCATTGGCCTGGCTCTACCGGCATGCCAGCGCATTCGGTGGCGATCCACAGCGACTCTATGCCAGCGGCAGTTCGGCGGGCGGCCATCTGGTGGGCATGCTGATGGCCGGGGGCTGGCAGGCTGGCCTGGGCGTGCCTGACGATGTGTTGCGTGGTGCGCTGCCGATCAGCGGGCTGTTCGACCTGGAGCCGCTGCGCAGTACCCATATCAACCAGTGGATGCGGCTGAGCGTCGAGGATGCCCGGCGCAACAGCCCGCTGTTCCATTTGCCAAGCAGTGGAGCAGGGGAGCTGGTGATCAGCCACGGGGGGCTGGAAAGCGCGGAGTTCGCCTGGCAGTCCGCGAGCTTCCTCGAGGCCTGGAGGGATTGCGGCTTCACCGGGCGAATGGTGCCGGCGCCCGACAAGAACCACTTCGATGTGGTGCTCGAACTGGGCCAGCCCGGTACACCGCTTTACCAGGCGCTGTGCCGGCTCATGGGGCTGGACGTGCGGTAACACCCGTTGCTGGCGGTAACGCCGGGCGAATGGAACCAGGGGCGGCAGGCGGGCTGCCCGCCTGCTACTTATCCGGAAAAACCGCCAATGTTATCCGCCGGCTGCCCTGGCCGATGGAGGCCTGCCGAGCTGGCATGGAGCGTGCCTCACCTTCCTGGAGTACGCCGCAAGAGCGTCCGATCTTGCATTCCAAGGTGCCGTGCGATGAACACCATCAATTCCATTCGAGATATTTGCACTGAGGGCCGCGACCTTGTCTATGCCCAGCATTGGATGACCGCCATTTGCGGGCCCCATGAGTTGAGCTCTCGTGGTCCCGGCCAGGTGCGCTTCAGTCATCGCGGCACGGTACTGCGCTCGACGGCCATGACCTTGGGCCTGATGCGCCACGGTGCCGAGGTCAGTGTCATGGTCGAAGATGGCGTGGGCCTGGACTGCTACAGCCTGAGCCTGCCCTTGAGCGGCGAGCAGCAGGTCAGTGTCGGCGGATGCACCCTGGGCTCGGATCGCAACCGTGGGGTGATTCTTTCGCCCTATGGGGCCCAGCAACTGGATATCGCCGCCAATTGCCTGCAGTTGCACATAGCGATCCCGCGCCAGGCCATGGAGCAGAGCCTGGCGCATCTGCTGCAGCGACCGCTGCAAGAGCCGCTGCGCTTCGAACCTTCGATCGATGCCGTGCAGGGTGCCTCCGGCAACTGGTGGCGCATGGTCGAGCATTTGGTACAGGACCTGCGCACCAGCATCGCCCTGTATGACCAGCCCGGATTCACCCGGGACCTGGAACATGCATTGATCAAGGGCCTGCTCCTGGCCCAACCGAACAACTACAGTGCCAGGTTGCGCCAGGACCAGGAGCGCCACTTGCCGCATTACCTGGTACGGGCCCGGGAGTTCATCCATGCCCATGCCCGGGAGACGTTGGACCTGGATGCGATCGAAGCGGCCGCTGGGGTATCGCGCTCCAAGTTGTTCGAGTGTTTTGGCCGGTACCTGGGTGTGCCGCCGATGATCTATCTCAAGCGCTATCGCTTGAATGGCGTGCGCCAGCAACTGCTGGAGGATGGTTGCCCGGGCAATATCTCGGCGATTGCCATGTCTTGGGGGTTTTTCCACCTGGGGCGGTTTTCTGGCGAATACCGCAAGCTGTTCGGCGAGACGCCCAGCGCGACCTTGCAACGCCTGGTGGCGCGGCGGGGCGGCCACTGACGCCGCGCCGCGCCGACAGCAGGACGCTAGCCCAGGGTACCCGTGGGCTGGCTGCACGCGGCCCGCAGGAACTGCCGGCGTACCCACTCATCCCCCATGCCATGTTGCAGCACCCGTTGCCGGGCCTCGTCCGGCAGGGTCGAGACCTCGCCGTACAGGCACGACCAGCGCTGGCAGTGCTCGGCCAATTCCCGCTCGCCGGCTTCCCAGGCTGCCAGGCGTGCCGGGATATCGCGGCGATCCTGCAAGCCCTCCAGGTAATGAGCCAGGGCCAGCCCGGTTTGCATCGACATGCCGCCGCCCTGGCCCAGGTGCGGTGGCTGGGCATGGGCGGCATCGCCGATCAGCGCCGTGTGCCCGGCCGACCAGGCCCGGACCTTGACGATGCTGTATTGCGCCCAGGGCAGCACTTCGTCCACCCGTTCGATCAGGTGCGCCCAGGCTGGAAAGGTCTCGCACCAGGTCGCATGATCCAGCGGCGAGGCCTTGCCCCGGATGTCGTCCTTCTGGCAGGTCAACGCCAGGTAAATGCGTTTTCCGTCCAAAGGGGTGATCAGCAAGCGGCGGTTGCCGCTCCAGCACTCGAGGTACTTGCCCTGGCCGTCCGGGCCAAGCTCCTGCTGGGTACCGGGAATGATGGCGCGCAGGGCGCCTTCGTCGGTCTGTTGGTGGAACTGTTCCAGCCCCAGCGTCCGTCGTACCACCGACCACACGCCATCGGCACCGATGGCCAGGTCTGCCTGCTCGTGTCGGGCACCGGCGAACAACAATTCGCCAGCGGCGCTGGCGCCGAGCACTTCACAACCGGTGCGGATATTCACCCCGGCGGCCAGTGCCGCGTCCCTCAGGCCCGCCAGCAAGGCACTGCGGGTGACTGTCACCAGGCGTATCCCGGGCGGTAGCTGGCCTGCCTCGAGTATTCGTCCGGCGCCGTCGCGCTGCTCCATGGCCCGGCCATGGAAGGCATCGGCGGCAATCGCCTTGACGCCCAGGGCCTGGAGGATACGCAGGCCGTTCTCCCAGATATAAATGCCAGAACCCTGGGCCCGCAGTTCGGCCTGGCGTTCGAAAATGGTCACCGACCAACCCCGTTGCGCCA
This sequence comes from Pseudomonas sp. KCJK8993, assembly GCF_046230915.1. NCBI lineage: Bacteria > Pseudomonadati > Pseudomonadota > Gammaproteobacteria > Pseudomonadales > Pseudomonadaceae > Pseudomonas > Pseudomonas sp. KCJK8993. The sequence goes on along the minus strand of NZ_JBJJLO010000194.1, from coordinate 845 downwards.
GGGCTGTGGCGGCGGCGAGACCACCGAAACCACCACCGGCGATGATCGCGTTGAAACCCTTGTTCATGGGATCGCTCCTATTCAAGCGCAGAAGAATTCATCGATGGCCCGGGCCACGGCCTGGGGGTTCTCCAGGGTCGGGAAGTGGGTATTGCCGGGGATGTGGCAAGGTTCGAACCAGCTGTGTTCGGCGGCGAAGTCCTGTTGCATGCGTCGGTAGCCCGGGTCCAGCGGCTGTGAATAGATATGCCGCACCAGGGGCTTGTCAGCGATGCTCGACATGCGCTCCAGCGGGCTGCCCCAGCGCCGGTAGCAAAGCTCGATCTCGCGGCAGGCGCGGCGCCACATGGCGCCGTCGAACCCGGGCATTTCGTCACGCAGGTGCTCGAGTACATCGGCGTTGTCGGTGCTGGCGGCCCACTCGTCGAAGAAGCTCTGGCGACCGCTGGCATAGTCGGTGGGGTGCTGGCCCTGGGCGAGCTGCTGCCAGAAGCCCTGGTGGGGCTGCATCAGCCAGTCGATCACCACGGTCCTGGGGAGGCGCTTGCTACCCAGGCGTTCGCAGGCCTCCAGGTTGACCCAGCAGCCGTGGGAGGTGGAGACCAGGCGCACGGGGTCCAGGCCCTTGAAGTCGATGAAGGCCAGTAGGTCGTCGGCCAGGTCCAGGGCGCTGAAGTCGCCGCTGTCGGTCTGCTTCGGGTCGTGGCCGCGCCAGTCCAGGCAGATCACATGAAAGCGCTCGGCCAGCAGTGGCGCCAGGTTCTTGAACAGCCGGCGATCCTGGCACCAGCCGCTGAGCAGCAACAGGGGCGGGGCGTCGGGGGCGCCGGTTTCGGTATAGGTCA
>NZ_JBJJLO010000193.1:0-5685 GCF_046230915.1 Pseudomonas sp. KCJK8993 | reverse complement strand
TGCATGGCGACACTGCCTGTTTATCTTTGCTGAACATGAGGATACACAAAGACTCTACGCTATCCTCTTCGTCGGCAGCGACAGATGTTTATAAGAGCCAGCGCATGGTTTCTCTATAAAACCCCACAAGTTCATTCAAGTGACGCTCCCGCAAGATAAGGCATAAATCACGAAGTCCATCCGCCTCAAAATAAATAGCCGGTGGAATGGAAAGCCCATAAAACCTAGAAAGGTTATTTACAATAGCCACAACATGGATTGAGCCATCAACGTAATCCGACATATCGGAGTCCAATGTCAACTCCGAGTTACGCAGCTTGAGCGCGTCGCCCACTAGCCGCAGCACGTCGGCCTCAAATGCATCGTGCCAAGACGGTCGTTGCGTGGTTTGTCCTGAGCTCTGCTGGTTATCTGAACTCATAAGCACCTCCTGTAGGTTCAAACGTTCTTGAGCATGTTGCTGTACGTCCTGATCTGGGCCAGGTACTTCCACAGGTCGGCCTCCCACAGGTGTCGCCGCGACTTGATGAAATGTTCCTGACCAAGGTCCACCTGCTGGCTGCACTTGGCCTCGTTAAATTCCTCCAGCCCCCTGGTCTTGGCAAGGAACGCACGGGCATAGTTCAGGACGAAGTTGCCTTGGATTTTCGCCGCATCGCCCAAGCCGCCCGCAGCATTGACGAACCCCATGCATAGCAGGTTGTCGTGGTTGCGCGGGGCGCAATGCAAGAACAGATCGGGAATGCCGTCGCGCCAATGCAAGAGTTGCGGATCGATGAACGACAGGTTGCGGCTGTAGCCTGTGGCATAGATGACCAGGTCCACCTGTTCCCGGGATTGATCGACGAACAGCGCCTGCCCCTCTAGCAAGGCCGCGACGTCGCCCTTGGGCACGATATCGCCGTGGCCGATATGGAACAGCACGTGGGAGTTCATGATGGGGTGCGCGGCGCTGATCGGGTAGTCAGGCTTGGGCAGGCCATAATCGGCGCCATCGAAACTCGCCACCTTGAAGGTCTCGAGCACGTGCTGCCAGAACCCTTCCTTGCTGCTGAAGCGCTCAGCGATCTCTCTCATCCACAGTGCGGTGGGCATGCCGTGGATAAACTTGGGCTGGTAGTAGTAGCCACGGCGCGTGCTGTGGTAGACCCGCTCGGCGTGATGCACGGCATCAGTGGCGATATCGCAGCCGGAGTTGCCGCCACCGATCACCAGCACTCGCTTGCCACGCAACTGGTCGGGCGATTTGTAGTCGGCCGCATGCAGGATCTCCCCGGCGAACCCGGTGCAAGGGATCGACGGGAAATAAGCGCTTCGCTGCAAGCCGTTGCAGATCACCAGCAACTCATGGAAATCGCCACTGCCCTGGGCGGTGTGCACCAGCCAGCCCTGCCCGTGGGGCTCCAGCCGCTCGACCCGGGCGCCGAACCGGGCCCGCTCATACAACCCGAACCGGGCCGCATAGGAACGCAGGTAGGCCAGCATCAACCGGTGATTGGGATAGTCCGGGTAGTCCGCCGGCATGGGGAAATCCGGAAATTGGGTGTTCGCCTTGGGCGAAATCAGGTGCAGCGACGGATAGGTCCGACCGCTGCCGCCCTCGCTGTTCCAGACGCCGCCGAAGTCCGCTTCCGCCTCATACAGGACGAACTCGATGCCGGCGGCATTCAGCTCACGGCCAACGGCCAAGCCGGTGGGACCGCCCCCGATGATCGCCACCTTCGCTGGGCCGCTCATTTCATCGCTCCTGCCAGGTCGTTGTCGAGACTCGCGGGCTCACCGAGACTCAGGCCCTCCAGGCGTAAGCACAGCTGCCCTTCGTCGTCGGCCAGATCGATATCCACGGGGGGGGGCGCATGCGGATCATCCGTACCAGGAACTGCGATCACCCATGCCTGCTTAGGCAAGGCTCCCCAGCACTGCACCCTGGCCACCCTAAACGGCGGTACCAAGGCCTGGGCACCCGGCAGCAACGCCTCGGCCACCTGGAAACCAGCCACCAGCACCGCTGCCTCCGGCCAGCTCGGGTTCGTGCTGGCATCCGGGCTGTGCAGCTCGCCCAGGGCCAGCCGCGTGCCCCGACGGAACTCGCGCAGGGCTCGCAAGCCAGGGCCGTAGGCCGCGCCGCCGCGCTTCAGGTGGGCGTAGCAGGCCTGCCCCGTGACGCTGGTATTGCAGGCCACCCTCAACCTGGCCAGGTCGACCCGTGGCGCTGACTGATCCGCCACGACCTGCGGCCAGGCGGTTCCTGCGCAGTACAGCGCTTCGCTGTCAGCCTCCAGGCTGAAGATCCGAAAACGCATGTGGCCCAGTTCATCCGCCGCCAACTCCAAGTGCACCTCCAGCGCCCCCTCGACCAAAAGCGGCCGTAGCCAGTGCACGTCCTGCAGGGTTACCGCGCTATCGGCCGGCAACCGTTGCGCCAACAGCACAGCCGCCCGCGCCCACTCCAAGAGGACGATGGCCGGCATGCCGGGCTGTCCTGCGACGTGACAGTCGCGCACCAGCTCGTCTTCTGGACCGAGCCAGGTCGAGTAGCGCAAGCCAGTGATGCTCGAGGTATTGCGCTCGATCAGTGGATGCAGGCGCTTGACTGGTGGCGTGGTGCTCGCCCCGGCGCTACGCTGGACGACGGTATCGTCCGGCTGCACCCAATACGACTCCCTGGCGAAGGGATAGGTTGGCAAAGACAGGCGCCTGGGCTGCCTGTCCGGATACAGGCGCAGCCATTCGATCGGCGTACCACCGACCCACAAGGCCCCCAGGCGCTGCAGGTTGTCCTGAGTTGCTGGGCCGGCCTGCAAGCCTTCGCCTTCCTGGGTTCCTGGCGCAGCTTTGCGCGCTTGGCCTGTTTGAACTTGGCCAACCTCCTGGCCATCAATGAAGGCCCGTAGGCTCTCGAGCACCCTTGCCCGCGAATCAGCGACGAAAGCCAGCCGGTATTCGAGTTCCGCGCGGCCGGTCTGCAAGGTGTAGGCCATGGCTTCGAGATCCGCTGCAGCTTCGCGTTCGACATATGCCAGCAAGCGTTCGGCACAGCTGCGCAGTTGTTCCGGGCGCCTGGCCGAGAGTACGAACAGCGAGGGTTGTGGGCTATGCCCAGCGCCCTGCTCGACACTAGGTGCTGGACGATATTCGTCGACCACCAAATGTGCGTTGGTGCCGCTGATGCCGAAGGCGCTGACGGCGGCGCGCAATCCCGGCGTTGCCCCGGGTTGCCAGGGGTGGCGCGCCGTGCAGACGAAGAACGGCGAATGTTGCAGATCCAGGTGCTCGTTCGGCGTGCGGTAATGCAGGGTCGGCACCAGTTCGCGATGTTTCATCTGCAGCAGTACTTTGTGCAAGCCCGCCACCCCGGCTGCCGCCGAGGTATGTCCCAAGTTGCTCTTCACCGAGCCCAGGCCGCAGTAGTGCTGGCGTTGCGTGCGCTCCTGGAAGACCGTGGACAACGCCTCCATCTCGATCGGGTCGCCCAACTTGGTCCCGGTCCCGTGGAGCTCGACGTAGCCGATGGTCTCGGGATCGATGCCATAGCGGGCGTAGACATCGCGCAGCAGTTCCTCCTGGCTTGCGGCACTGGGCGCGGTGATACCGTTGGTCTTGCCATCCTGATTGATGCCCGAGGCGGTTATCACACCATGGATAGCGTCGCCATCGCGAATCGCATCATCCAGGCGCTTGAGCACCAATGCACCGACGCCCTCGCCCGGGACAAAACCGTCCGCGTCGTTGTCCAGGGTCCGACAACGGCCGTGGGGGGACAGCACTCGTGCATTGCACATCGCTAAGTAGGCTTGCGGCGCCAGGTAGAGCGTCACCCCGCCGGCCAGGGCCATATCGATCTCGCCGCTGCGCAGTGCCTGGCAGGCCAGGTGCGTGGCCACCAGGGACGATGAGCAGGCGGTATCCACCATTAGCGCCGGCCCCTTCAGGTTCAGGAAGTAGGCCAGGCGCGCCGCGGCGACGGCCGGGCTGCTGCCGGTGAAATCCCCCACGACCTGGCATTGTTGTATCCATTCACCGTATTCATTGCCGCCCATCATGCCCAGGTACACTCCGCACCGGGACCCGCCGAGCAGTCGAGGGCCGTAACCCGCATCCTCGAAGGCCTTGTAGCCCTCCTCCAGGAACAACCGCTGCTGCGGGTCCATCAGTTGCGCTTCCAACGGCGGGATGCGGAAGAACAACGGATCGAAACAGTCGATGTCATCCAGGCGGCCCAGCCATTTGCTGTAGATCTTGCCCGGCTCCCGCGCATCTGCGTCGAAATAAGCATTCACGTCCCAGCGCGAAGCGGGAATTTCCTCCACGCAGTCACGGCCGGCGACCAGGTTGTCCCAGTAGGCATCCAGCGTCGGTGCTCCCGGATAGCGCCCGGACATGCCGATGATCGCAATCCCCTCCAGCGCCTGTTCCGGCACCTCATGAGGGGATTGTGCGGCCTGCTCGAGGCGAGGCTCGGGTTCCTGATCCACCTCGGGACCTTGGTCAGTACTGGCCTGGGCTACAGGGGGCGTCACCATATTCGGTGCGTTTGTCTCGAGCTGCGTCGCCACCAAGCTGACGATGCCCGCCAGGGTCGGATGCTTGTAGACCGCGGTCGCACCGATGGACAGGCCGTAGTGCTTGTTGATCTCGCGACTCCATTCCACGGCGATGATCGAATCCATGCCCATCGAGGCAAAGGGTTTGTCCGCCTGGATCCGCTCGGCGTCGATGCCCAACGCCCGGGCGAGGCTTTCGGACAGCTCTTGCTCCAGCAAGTAGAGGTCGGGCTTGGGCGCCTGCTGTCTTGCCTGCGCCGAAGTCACAGGCGTCAGCTCGGCAGGGGCTTGCAGCGCCTCGGACTGCGGCTCGGTGAGGGGGATGTTTGCCGAATCTTCCGGCTCGGCCATTGCCCGCAGTGGCCGCAACGGCCGCGCCTGTTGTGCCGGCTGCGCAACCTCAGGTTTGAAGTGGTCCAGGGCTTCCAGGTCTTGCTCGAGGGAGCGCAACTTAAGACGGCCGGGTTTGGCTTGGGTTGCCGCGGCTAGCTTGCTGACGCTGACATTCCCCATCGTGAAGAGCGCAGCCTCCGGCTTGGCCTGGGGTGGCGTCGGTTGGGCCTGAGCGTCGCCCTGCCAGTCCTCTTGATTTTTGCTGGATGGCCAATAGCGCTCTTTCTCGAACGGATAGGTCGGCAATGCGACCCGGCACGGCCGCTGCCCCTGGAATAGTCGCGCCCAGTCCAGCTCGATCCCCTCGACATACAGCTGCGCCAGTGACAGCAGCGCCCTTCGGAGCATCTCGGAATTGGCCGCGGCGCGGCTGTCTTGCAGGCATTGGTTGGCTTGGGCCTGGGCCTTGGTGGAGGCTTCCTGGGTGCCGTCGACGCTCCCGCTGTAGCCGTCGATCAGCTCGCCGGCGTCAAGCCATTGCAGCAGTTGCGCGCACAGCGCATCCGCATCGCTGGTGACCCAGGCCAGGCGTTGTTCGAGGTGGCGCCGGCCCAGCAACAAGGTGTGGCTCATAGCCCCCGGTTCAACGGGCTCACGCCGCAGGTGGGCGAGCAGGTTCTGCACCTGAAGCCTTAATTGGGGTGCGGTCCTGGCCGACAGCACCACCAGATGCAGCGGGTTGGTCGATGGCCGCACCGGCCGTTCGGGGGCTTCTGCGATCACCGCATGGGCGTTGGTACCGCTGAAG
>NZ_JBJJLO010000192.1:0-5983 GCF_046230915.1 Pseudomonas sp. KCJK8993 | reverse complement strand
TCTGAATATCAATATCCTTTTGACCCTACCCGCTAGCTGGAGAAAACATGGCGCGCAAGAACATTGAACTCGGGGTTATCCCGACGGGGCAGGGCGGCGACACTTTTCGGTCGGCGATGACGAAAATCAACGGCATGACCGAGGAGCTGTACACGGCTATCGGTGAGGTCGGCAACGGAGCCGTGAAATCCGCGGCCGGAGTCAAGCCCGATGCCACGGGCGACATCCCCAAGGCGGCACTTGCGACTGCCATTGGCTTGGACAGCAAGGCGGACAAGTCTGGCGTGGAGACCGCGCTTAACCTCAAGGCCGACAAAACATCCGTGTCGGAAGGGTTGAGCCTAAAAGCTGACAAAGCAACTTTAGACAGCAAGGTGGACAAGGTGGCCGGCAAGACGCTGTCATCGAACGACTACACCACGCTCGAGAAAACCAAACTCGCCGACATGGTCAGCCCTATGGCGTTCGGGCTCGGTTCCAAAAGCCTTAACGTCACCGCAGATGACGTTACGGCATTTGCTGGTTATGCAGGAAACACGGCGGGTTTTCCGGGTGGCAACGGTCAAGTCATCACGATGGTTGGTGCTGCCACGCGCCGAACTCGAATCGCTACCGATCACGACGTTGATACCGTCTACTTTCAGCGCATGACCGACACTTGGCAGCCTTGGCGCCGATTCCTTTTGCGCAACGATTACGGGCTTGGCGCTGACCCGCGCTCGAACTTGCCAGGTGATCAGATTGCACATATCGACAACATCTCAACCCTTCGTTCGAACGGGAAATACCGAGTTTCGCCAGCAACCGTTGGCGGGCCTGGTGTTTACGGAACACTCGACATGAACTGGTACGACGCGACCAACTGGACGATGGTAGTGCACGCCACCGACGCCAGCGTCATGGCCGTGCGCGGGTGCGTCAATGGAGCTGCTTCAGGCTGGGTGATGCATTACGCTGGCAGCAGCGTGAAGAAGTGGGTTAGCGACTGGCGAACCCTGCAAGCCGGGGCAACCTCTTACTTTCAACATAACATTGGCATTCCCGGCACATCGTATACGTGGCAAGGACGAATCAAAGTAGCTACAGCCGGATGGCAAGTTGGCTCAGTAGTTTCAGTGAGCACGAACGCGGAAACAGCCTATCAAACCGGGTTCACAGCATGGGAGCTGACAGATCCGAATGGGTTCAGAATCCAGTGCAACAGCAGCCCTAACCTTGGGATGATCAACACTTTTGGTTCGGGAGCCGTTGCCTACCTCCCTTGGGCAAACGTCGAGCTTCGTTGCATCGTTGTAGCGATCTAACAGGGGGACTTATGAGCAATGCATATCAGTACGTCTGGAGTGACGGAACGCAAGCAGCAAGGTTTGTCGGCGACCATACTCCGCCAGAGGGGGCAGTACTTGTCGAGTCCTTCGCGGAGTTCTGGGATCAGGTCTGGTTGTTTCCTGGCTGGAGCGAGTCGCCCAGCGAAGAGGCCCGAAAGGATGCTGAATGGAGATCGGAGCAAATTGCGATTGCTGCAGCGCAGCTTGAGCGCCTGGAGGAGGCGGAAGCGGGGATTGAAGTTGCCGACCTGCTACCAGGTACGCGCAAGCAGTGGCTCGCATATCGCGGCCAGCTCAGGGCCTGGGTGAAAGGCGGCCCCGATTCACCTGATCCTGGTCGACGCCCGCAGCGGCCAGAGTAAGTTTTCGAACCCCGCCAACGAGCGGGTTTTTTATGTCTGGAGAAAACACAATGCCACTCATAGAACAGCAACTGTTGCAGATTCTCCCGAACGCCCGCCCTGTAGCGGGCGTTTTTGTTCCTGCCCTCAACCGCGCCATGGCGCGCTGGAAGATCGATTCCAGAGTTCGCCAGGCGGCGTTCATCGCCCAGGTCGGGCATGAGTCTGGCCAGCTACGCAGCCTGGTCGAGAACCTGAACTACAGCTCCGAGGCGCTAATGCGCACCTGGCCAAACCGGTTCACGCCACAGACAGCTGGCGCGTACGCTAGGCAGCCCGAGAAGATCGCTAACAAGGTCTACGCCAACCGGATGGGCAACGGCCCGGAGGCCTCTGGCGATGGCTGGCGCTTTCGTGGCCGCGGCTTGCTGCAGGTCACCGGCAGATCGAACTACCGTGCCGCCAGCGCCGGCCTGGGCCTGCCACTGGAGGCGCAGCCCGAGCTGCTCGAGCAACCCGAACAGGCCGCCCAGTCCGCTGCATGGTGGTGGGCACAGCATGGGCTCAACGAACTGGCCGACGCCGGCCGTATCCAGGACATCGGCAGCATCATCAACACCGGGGCGCCTGGTCGGGTGCCGAATGGCGCGGCTGATCGCAGGGCTCTCTATGAGCTGGCGCTCAAGGTGCTCCAGTGAGCGCCTGGGTGCTACGCGCGGTCGTCCTGTTGTTGATCCTCGCGTCTTACTGGGGGATCTACCAGCACGGTCGATCAGTCGAGAGTGCAGAGTGGCAGGCCCGCTGGAGCGCACGTGACGCCGGCGACAAACAGGCCTGGGCCCTGGCTGAGCGCGAGGAGCGCGACAAAGAGCAGGCCCGGCAGAACTCAATCAACAAGGCGGTTCAGGATGGACAACGGAAAATCGATCAAGCTGCAGCTGATGCTGTTACCGCTCGCGCTGCTGCTGACAGCCTGCAGCGGATCGTCGACGATCTCACCGATCGCCTCAAGCGTACGACCAGCAGCAATTCCTGCACTACCGCCGCACGCGCGACAGCAACCCGCACCGCCCTGGTGTTTGCCGAGCTGTTCAAGCGCGCTGATCAAAGAGCGGGAGATCTGGCGGCAGATGCTGATCAAAGCCGGAGCAGGGGAGTGACTTGCGAGCAGGCCTACGACAGTTTGGCGAGATAGTGTGTAGGGCCTGGAGTGCAAGACTGAACCCTGCGCATTGCCGTTATGTCACAAAGATATTGGGAAATCGTCGGCGTGCCGCCGGATGATGACATGCGCAGAGGCCAAATCATCAGGTCTGGAAGTGTTGCTATACCTTAAGCGTGGAATGCTATTCGGCGAGGTCAAGCTCATGATGAATACAGCCCTGGTTGAATGGCGATATCTACTGGCTATACAGGATATCGCTGAGGAATGTATCGATGAACGCTACTGTCACCTGATCTCCACCGCCAATGAGATGTTGCGATTGGGGCTAGTTAATCGGTCCGAGTGGCACGCTCAGATTCAGGAGGCTGGAGACTGGTTGGTAGCTGCAATTGAGCGCGAGCAGGCGTCGACCGAACAATAAGAGCCCGCTAACGAGGTCCGTAGCTATTTCACCTGGGCCTTGCTGGCCTCGGTATCTGCCGGCGGAGATCCTCGTTTGCGCGCCTTAGATATTCGCACGTGGATTCAAGCTGTAGAACCCTATTACGATGCTGTGTGGCCTCAGCTGCCATGCTGCGAAGCCTGACTAGCACTTCCTCGCGATCACGCTCTGCATTCGAATACAGGCCTACCAGCTTGTGGATGTTTTCCCGGGCTGTGCGCAGCTGTTGATTCAGCTCACCGATCTCGTTCTCAAGCAAGACGATGTGCTGCTGCAGCATTTCCTCGGTTGTGGGGATACCCAGCCAGTCGGCTGTGTCTTCGGTGTCGGGGTGCATGGTACTGCCTCAAATCCAATGCTGTATGTGTATACAGTAATCAAGGTTTTGCAGGTCTGTGATTTGAGGCGACGAGGTGTATGGGGTAGGGATCTGTGGTCGGTCGGCAGGACGCCGGAGGGAGGGGGGAGAATGGGCTAAAAAGAATACCAAAACTGGAATAGCCACCCTTGAGCGCCGCGGCCTGCGGAGACGTGAAATGATGATTGTTCTGGTACTAAAAATCCCGTCTAGCCCTTGGTAGGCTGGCCTATGGTGGACGGATTGCAAATCCGCCTACGCCGGTTCGATTCCGACCTCGGCCTCCACCCTTGAAAACCCCGTAGATTAACGTCTACGGGGTTTTTTATTGCCTGGGATTTGGGCAATCACTTCCGCAAATTTTTGGATCGCTTCCGCAAGTAGCCTGTTTTCGGCGTCGCACTGAAGAGAATTTCCCATCTCGGATTACGGGCTGGCGATGGTTCTCGGCTAAGATGTTTTCCCTTCGTTCCTATGGATCTTTCGGACTTGGCGATAAGGAATCGCGCTATGACAGCACCAGTAGCTGCCGCGGTCGTACATCGCGACGAGAAAATTCTTATCACGCGCAGAGCTCCAGGCCAGAAGCTGGCGGGCATGTGGGAGTTTCCGGGCGGTAAGCTTGAGCATGGCGAAACACCGCAGGACTGCATCACCCGTGAACTACGTGAAGAGTTGGGTGTTGAGTCCGTCGCCGGCGAGATTCTCACTTCTTCGATTTACACCTATCCCGGCGGCACGATCGAACTGATCGCTGTCAGCGTCGTTTTGCAATCCATCCAATTCGTCCTGCAGGTACATGACCTGATCGAGTGGGTGCGACCTCACGAGTTACTGCAATACGACCTTGCTCCTGCTGATGTTCCAATTGCTGAAGAGATCATCCGAACATATGGTTAATTTTGTTCCTCCAGTCCCAGGCTCTAATCTCAATAACGACGATCTGACGCAGTTGTTTCAATGCAGCCCGCAAGGTGGGATGCGCCGCTCAAATCGTACCAACACCCTCGTCATCGTTTCGAACCATGTGGCGTCCATTTATGACGATCGCTGGGTTAACGATGTGCTGCACTACACCGGTATGGGTCAGCAGGGTGATCAGTCGCTGGAATTTAACCAAAACAGAACGCTGAATGAGTCCCGTGCAAACGGCGTATCCGTGCATCTGTTCGAAGTATTCACTGCTAAAACCTATACCTACATCGGTGAGGTGGTGTTGGCTGATGACCCGTATCAGGAGAGGCAGCCTGACGCTGAGGGACAGGAGCGCTTTGTGTGGGTATTCCCGCTACGCCTCAAGTCAGGTGCTCTGCCGGCCATACCAGATTCCACGCTGCAACAGCTAAACCAGGTGAAGGAGAAGCAAGCGCGTAAATTGAGTGATGCTGAGGTAGAGGCTCTCGCTCGGCGCCAAGGGCGGGCCAGTGTTGGAAAGCGCAGTGCCAAAGTTACCCAGCATCAACGTTCAGCCTGGGTCGCGGAGCATGCCAAGCGCAGATCCAAGGGGCGGTGTGACTTGTGCCAAGAAGCTGCACCGTTCAACAAGAAGGACGGAAGCCCCTTTCTGGAGACGCACCACATTGTGTGGCTTGTAAAAGGCGGGGCCGATACCGTGGAGAACACTGCTGCACTTTGCCCCAACTGCCACCGCAGAATGCATGTGCTGGATGATGATGCAGATAGGCAACTATTGACCGTGCGGTTGAGCGGTCTTTAATTCAGGACCTGTATATAGAAGGAGAAATTATTTTTGAGTAGACGATTTGGTCGTTTATGTTCCTGATGGTAGTTAGCGGAAAACTACTCAGCGTGGTCTTGATTCTGAAATAGCAGCACTGACCCATTTGGATGGGTTTGTATATCATTCACATACGGCTAGAATGAGGTCTAAGTGATTAACACAGGTGCTAAAGTACCGTACAAGCGAAATCAACACGTTTTATCACAATGGATTTTAAGGAATTTCAGAAGTGATGATACGGCAACCGAAAAAAAAGATAAACAAAGAGTGTGGTGCCATACTGTTTATCTTGACGATGACAAAGAAAATGAGATCAGAGAAATACCGCTACCAATATCTTCTGTTGCCGTTAGCAAAGATTGTTTCATGCTAATTGATGGTGGTTCTGGTGAGAAGTTCGACATAGAGGCAGAGCTCTCTGAATACGAGTTAAGAACTTCAAGTTTTTTCAATAAGTTAATTCATGAAAATAAATTTGAGTTGTTGGTTGATGTTAAAAATAACACGTGTGAAGCGCTTGATACGATTCTAAGTTTCATGGTTGTTCAGATGATCCTGAATGCTCACAATCCTCAAAACAAAAGCCAGGATAAAGATGTTGTTTTTGA
>NZ_JBJJLO010000191.1:0-6055 GCF_046230915.1 Pseudomonas sp. KCJK8993 | reverse complement strand
GGGACACCTCATGATGGCTTCCAAACAAGAATGCCTATCATCTTCGAGAGAAAAACTGTCCGCATCAGTCAAGATCGACAAGTTATTGATCAATCCAGCCAAAGACCACCACCAGGCCGCCGCGTCGTGTAGCCGCTGCCGCAGGCTGCGCACGGGCGCATAGCGCTTGCAGATCCCGGATGGTCGGTCGATCGCTGAAGGCCCTGCGGGCCTTGGCACAGCCTCGCAGGCTCGGCGGCTACAGGAATAGCTGTGAATCGGGGTTACAGGTCGCTGTCCAGGACTTGGCGGCGCTCGGCGAAAAAACGTCCGGGCGGCTGGCCCACGGCCTTCTTGAACATGCGGATGAAGGCGCTGGCACTGTCATAGCCCAGGTTCAGCGCCACCCGCTCCACCGAATCGCCGCGCCCCAGTTGCTTGAGCCCCAGCAGGATATGCAACTGGCGCTGCCAGCGCCCGAAACTCAGGCCGGTTTCGGCCAGGATCAAGCGGCTCAGGCTGCGCTCGCTGAGACCGATCAGCTCGCCCCACTGCTCCAGGCTCAGGCGCCGCTGCGGCTGTTCGAGGATCTGCTGGGCCAGGCGGCGCAGTTGCCCATGCCGGGGCATGGGCAGGTGGATCTGCTCCCGTGGGGCAACGGCCAGTTCGTCCAGGGCCACCGCCATCAATCGCCCCTGGGCGCCGTCCAGATCGTAGAGCTGCGGCAACTGCGCACAACGACGCAACAGCTCCTGCAACAAGGGTGAGACCGCCAGGGTACAGCAGGCATCGGGCAGGTCCCGGGCCTGCTCCGGCTCGACGAACAGGCAGTAACCCTGGGCATGCTCGAGCCCCTGGACCCGGTGCGCGACCGTGCTGGGAATCCACACCGCGCATTGCGGCGGTGCCAGCCACAGGCCCTCGGCGCTTTCGCAGCTGAGTACCCCGGCCCGGGGAAACAACAACTGCGCCTTGCGGTGGCTGTGCCAGGGGCGCTCCCAGCGCTCCTCCTGGGCCGAGATGCGCAACACGCAAACCGGACGCGGGACGGCGTCCGGATCCTCAGTCTCGCGCGGTGGATCGAACCTCGACATGCCTGTCCTCGCGTCTTGTCTTCGAATAGCTCCAGCGATGCGGCGCTGCGCGGCAAGGCCGGTGATTGTGCCCAGGTCCCGGGACTTGGCCAAGCAACCTGAACCCGGAGTCACGTCCAGGGACAGCCGCAATCGACACTTCACGGGGCATGGCAAGCTACCTGCTCCAGCAGCCAGCCCTTGAAGGCGCTCATGGCCGCGGTTTCCGCCCGGGATTGCAGGCGGGTCAGCCAGTAGCTGCCGGTGACGATGCCTACCGCAAAGGGTCGCTGTATCACGCCGCTGGCCAGCTGCCGCTCGAACATCACCGGCGGCGCCAGGGCCACGCCCACGCCCTGCAGCGCCGCCTCGAGCATGCCCAGGGACGAATCGAAGACGATGCTTTGCGGCAACAATGTATTGGCCCCAAGGCCCGCGGCCTCGAACCACTGCGGCCATTCGTCGGTGCGATAGGAACGCAGCAGGGTCTGGCCCAGCAAGTCCGCCGGGGCCTGCAATTGGCGGGCGATCTGCGGCACGCACAACACCGACAGTGGCGCTTGCAGCAACTGCAACGCCTCGGTGCCGTGCCAGGCGCCGCTGCCGAAGCGGATGGCGTAGTCCAGGCCCTCGGCGGCCACGTCCACCCGGTTGTTGTGAGTGCTCAGGCGCAGATCGATAGAGGGAAAGCGCGCCTGGAAATCCCCCAGGCGCGGCAACAGCCAGCCCACGGCGAAGGTGCCCACCGCCCCCACCGTCAGCACCTCGCGGTAGTGGCCGCCCTCGAAGCGCCCCAGGGTCTGGGCGATGCGGTCGAAGCATTCGCGCAGTACCGGCAGCAGGGTCTCGCCCTCGCTGGTGAGCATCAGCCCCCGGGGCAGGCGCTTGAACAGGGTGACGTTGAGCTGGGTCTCCAGGCTCTTGACCTGGTGGCTGACGGCGGCCTGGGTCACGCACAGCTCGATGGCCGCGCGGGTGAAGCTCAAATGGCGCGCGGAAGCCTCGAAGGCGCGCAGGGCATTGAGGGGCAGATGAGGTCTGAGCATATGAAAGCCTTAGTTTTTCTAATGGCTAGTGCGAGATATCGTCGTTTGTCGATCCCCCGCAGACTGCCTAAATTTGGCGGCGCTCGTGCGACCTTCACGCTGTCCTTCCCTGCCAGGAAAGAACCAGGGCCTTGTGCCCCGGAGCACTCAAGCCGCTCGCGCGGGCTGCGGAGCCGCTGGAAGCCTGCGGCCAATACCACTAAAAAACATGGAAAACCCACAATCATGCGGCAAACAACCTTGACCGGATTGGCCATGATCAGCGCCTGCGCGCTGCTCGCCCTCTCGCCCCAGGCCCTGGCCGAAACCAGTCCCGAGCACGCGCTGAAAGCCACGGTGGATGCCACCATCCGTCCCCTCATGCACCAGCAGGGTATCCCCGGCATGGCGGTGGCGATCATCGTCGGCGGCCAGCGACATTACTTTAACTACGGCATCGCTTCCAAGGACAATCAGCGACCGGTGGACAACGACACCCTGTTCGAGGTGGGTTCGGTGAGCAAGACCTTCACCGCGACCCTCGGCGGTTATGCCCAGGCCAGCGGCAAGCTGGCCCTGCAAGACTCCGCCAGCCTGTACCTGCCAGCCCTGCGCGGCAGCGTCTTCGACGGCGTCAGCCTGTTGCAGCTGGCCACCTACACCGCTGGCGGCCTGCCGCTGCAGTTCCCCGACGAGGTCCAGGGCGAAGCCAAGACCCTGGACTACTACACCACCTGGAAACCCCGCTTCGAACCCGGCACCCAGCGCCAGTATTCCAACCCCAGCATCGGCCTGTTCGGCTACCTGGCCGCCCGTAGCCTGGGCCAGCCATTCGACCAGTTGATGCAAGGCTTGCTGTTTCCCAAGCTGGCCCTCAAGCACAGCTACATCCATGTGCCCAAGGACCAGCTGGAGCACTACGCCCAGGGCTACGACAAGCAGAACCGGCCAGTGCGCGTCGGTCCCGGCCCCCTGGACGCCGAAGCCTACGGGGTCAAGACCAGCGCCCCGGACCTGCTGCAGTTCGTTGCCGACAACCTGCAACCGGGCCAGCTCGACGGCACTCTGCAAAAGGCCCTGGCCAGCACCCAAAGCGGCTACTACCAGGTGGGCGACATGACCCAGGGCCTGGGCTGGGAGCGTTATGCCTACCCCGTGCCCCTGGCGCGGCTGATGGCCGGCAACTCGACACCCATGGCCCTGGAGCCGCATCCGGTGCAATGGCTGACCCCGACCCAGCCGCCCAAGGCCGACGCGCTGTACAACAAGACCGGCTCCACCAACGGCTTCGGCGCCTACGTCCTGTTCGTACCGGGCCAGCAGGTGGGCATCGTGCTGCTGGCCAACAAGAACTACCCCAACGAGGAACGGATCAAGGCCGCCCACAGGATCCTCGAAGCCCTGGATAACGCACGCTAAGGGCGCTCCTCGACGGCCCCCCGAGCCAGGCGCCACGGGCCGGCAACGGCCAGGTGGCGCCTGGCTTGTCGCCTTGGCCAGGGCGCCTAGACTCAATCAATCCCCCTCGACCGTTTACCCAGGCAAGGTTGGCCAGCGGCGGATCGGCTGCGCCATGACCGGGTCCGGGAGCCCGCGGATTTGCAGGCGCAGGCTTGCACGCTGAACCTTCCGCGCCGCTTTCCGGTCGATAACTGCAACCGGGCCGGGGTTGCCAGCGTCTTGCAGGCAACCGGCCGGGTACCCAAGCCGCCGGAGAGACGCCCCGTGATCACGACAATGCAAATCGCCAGAATCAAAGCCTGGGGCGCCCATGGCTTCACCGCTACCGGAGTGCTCAGCGCCCTGATGGCGACCCTGGCGCTGTTCGACAACCAGCCCAAGGCCTGCCTGTTGTGGCTGGGCGTGGCGCTGCTGGTGGATGGCGTCGACGGTTCCCTGGCCCGCAAGGTCAAGACCAGTTCGGTGCTGCCCAACATCGACGGCTCGGTGCTGGACCTGGTGATCGACTACCTGACCTATGTGTTCATCCCGGCGCTGTTCATCTACCGCTACATTCCCCTGCCGGAATACAGCGCCTTGCTGGCGACCTCGCTGATCCTGCTGTCGTCGCTATTGTGTTTCTGCAACGTCAACATGAAGAGCCACGACAACTACTTCCAGGGCTTTCCCGCCGCCTGGAATGTGGTCGCGCTGTGCCTCTACCTGATCGAGCCGGGCCCCTGGACCACCCTCCTGGGCATCGTCGTCCTGGCCCTGCTGACGGCCACCCGGGTGCAGTTCCTGCATCCGTTCCGGGTCCGCAAGTGGATGCCGGTGAACATCATCGTGACCTTCGTCTGGCTGCTCAGCGGTGCCCTGCTGATCCTCGGCCACCCGCAGCACAACCCGGCGATCATGGGCCTGTGGCTGGCCGCTTCGGCCTATTTCCTCGGGATCTGCCTATGGCGCTCGGCGCAGGAATGGCTGGGCAAGGCTTCTTGAAGCGACGCCGGGCCTGCGCCCGGCGCGGATGATCGCCGGGCCCGAATGGCCCGGCGCGAAAACTCAGAACGCCAGCTTGTAGCCGATGGAGAACAGCATCACCGCCAGGCACGGGCGCAGCAGTTCGTCGGAGACCCGGCCCGTCATGTGGCTGCCCAGCCAGATGCCCGGCAGCGAGCCCATCAGCAGGAACCCCAGCAGCTGCCAGTCCATGTTGCCCATGCTGGCGTGGCCCAGGCCCGCCACCAGGGTCAGGGGCACGGCGTGGGCGATCTCGGTGCCCACCAGGCGCTTGGTGGCCAGGAACGGATAGAGCAGGAACAGCGCCACGGTGCCCAGGGCCCCGGCGCCGATGGAGGTCAGGGCGACCATGGTGCCCAGGATCAACCCGGTGACCAGGGTCAGCAGATTCAGGCCGCCGGCGCTGGGGCGGTAGTCGCCGCCGTGGCGCTGGGCGAAGGCCATGAGTTTTTTCTTGAACACGATGGCCAGGGCAGTCAGCAGCAGGACCACGCCCAGGCCTTGCTTGATCACCGCGTTCAGCGACTGCGGATCGGCATGCAGGTTCTTCAGGAACCACAAGGTCAGCAGCACCGCCGGCACGCTGCCCAGGGTCAGCCAAGCGGTGATGCGCCAGTCGATATTGCGGTTCTTCTGGTGCACCAGCACCCCACCGGACTTGGTGATGGCGGCGTACAGCAGGTCGGTACCCACGGCGGTGGCCGGATTGATGCCGAACCACAGCAGGATCGGGGTCATCAACGACCCGCCGCCCACTCCGGTCATACCCACGATGAAGCCGACGATCAGGCCTGCGACGACAAAACCGAAATTACCTACATCCATCCAATAAAGCCCTGCAGATCATGCGGCCAAGTGAAAAACTGGCGGCAGCATAGCGGCTAAACCTTATGACCATTTATATGAATAAAATCTAACGTTATAACCAATTTTGAATTTCCCATGCGCCCGACGCATGCCAACCCCACCCCGCTTGCATCCTGCGCACCACCGGACCTTGCGTCGCCCCACAGCCACGCGCGGTCCGGACCTGCTGTCGTCGGGCCCGGCTGCATACCCGGGCCCCTGCATCCGGTATCCTGCTCGGCGCTTGCCGGGGCGCCCGGCCCAGCGCTCCCTGCGTATCCAAGGAAGGCCCATGACACCCGCCGACACCCCCTACCAGATCGAACAGCAACGCATCCGCTTCAGGCGCCTGAACTTGCAACAATCCGCCACGCAGCAGCCACCCCTGGAGAACTGGGGCCTGGCGCTGTCCGGCGGCGGCATCCGCAGCGCCACCTTCGGCCTCGGGGTCCTGCAGGCTATGGCCCGGGCACCGGCCCCCGACACCCATCAGGCCAACCCCGAACAGCCTCCGGCCAACGCCGAGGAACGCAGCTTGCTGTCGCGGTTCGACTACCTGTCCACGGTCAGTGGCGGCGGTTATATCGGCAGTTTCTTTTCCCGCCTGTTCCTGCCCGGCCGCCTGCGCCCTGCGGATTCCCGCGACCCGGTGGGCCAGGCCGCCCGCGA
>NZ_JBJJLO010000190.1:0-6154 GCF_046230915.1 Pseudomonas sp. KCJK8993 | reverse complement strand
GGGCAGCTGGATGGATTGGCAACGGGTGTTCTGGGGCCTGTCGCTGTTGGCCCTGGGACTGTGGATCTGGGTGCGCCTGGCGGTGCCCGACCATCCAGGCCAGCGGGCCGAGCGACGCCAACCGGTGCTGGAGATTTTCCTCACGCCGGGGATTGCCCAGGCGCTGCTGGTGATCTTCGCCTGGATCCTGGCGCACAACATTCTCTACACCTACATCGCCCCATTCCTCGAGTTCCTGGGGCTGTCCGGCGCCCTGGACCGGGCCTTGCTGCTGTTCGGCCTGGCCTCGCTGCTGGGCATCTGGGGCACCGGGCTGCTGGTGGACCGCTGGTTGCGCGGGCTGACCCTGTGCAGCCTGGCCGGCTTCGCCCTGGCGTCGTTGCTCCTGGGGATTGGCGCCGAACAGCCGTGGTTGGTATGGCCGGCCATCGTCGCCTGGGGCCTGACCTTCGGGGGCGCGCCGACCCTGCTGCAGACGGCGGTGGCGGATGCTGCCGGGGAGGGTGCCGAGGTCGCCCAGTCGATGCTGGTGACCCTCTTCAACCTGGGGATCGCCGGCGGCGGTGTGGTGGGCGGCCTGCTGCTGCAACGCCATGGCGCGGGGTCGTTCCCCTTGGCGATGGCGGCGCTGGCCGTGGTGGGGCTGGTGCTGGTCTGGAGTGCCCACCGGAATGCCTTCAAGCCCGGTCAGCGGCTGGCCTGCAGCGGCTGAGGCGCGGCCGCACGCGCTTGCTGCAACAGCGTCACCCACTCGTTGGCGAAACGGTGGCAATCCCCGGGCCAGCGGGCGGTCAGCAGGTTGCCGTCACGGACCACGAAACCGCGCTCGGGATGCTCCGCCGAGTCGCGCCGGGGCAGCAGCGGGCCGCGCAGGAAGTCCGCCGGGCTGGCCAGCACCGCCTTGATTTCGTGCTCGACGCAGTGGTCGTAGGTGCGGTAGTAGCGGCCCAGCCATGGCGCGGTGACGATCCAGGCCATCAGCTCCATGGGGCCGGCCAGCAAGGCGGTGACCTTGCGTCCGTAGAGCACCGAGCGTCCGCTTTGCGGATCGATGCAACGGGCCAGGGCCAGGGGCCCATGGCAGACCGCTGCCACCGGTCTGTCGGTCTGGAAGAACGCCAGGATGATTCGCCGTACCTGCGCCGATTCCAGCAGGCTGCGCATGCCCCGGGCATGACCGCCGGGGATCAGCAGCCCTTCGAACGCCTGCGGGTCGACCTCGGCATACCCCAGGGGGTTGCGAAAGGCCGGGTCGCGGGTCATCTGCCGGTAGTGCTGGAGATCTGCCGCGCGGGTCATCAGCACGGGGTCGAGCGGGCCGAAACCTATACTCACCAGCCGCGCATCGGCATAGGCTGGCATTCCCAGCGGCGTGGCGAAGCAGGCCTCGAAGCCGGCGGCGCGGGCGGCCTGCCAGGGCAGGCTGCTTTCGGTGGGGTCGTAACCCAAGTGGGGCAGCAAGATCAGGAACATGGCGCAGGCTCGCGGCACACAAGGTCCGCTGCAGATTAGCAGGCGGCTGGCGGGGCGTAGCTGGATGCCGGCGGCTGCCTTGCACCAAGGTTGTGGCGGCTGGCCGGATGAGTACCGGCAGCCAGGGGCGCTGCCGGCGGATGGTCGATCGAGGGTGGTCGGCCCACGTCACTTGGTCGCTGCGGCGCGAGTCTGCTGGATGTCCTGCACCAGGCCATCGATGCGTTGCAGCTGGTGGCGGTTGTCATGGTCCCAGGGGTGAAAGCCCGGCTTGAAGTACTGCAGCCAGGGCAGGGCGATCCGTGGGAACACCCCCTTGGGGCCGTACAGGTACTTGATCACCTGCCACATTCCGCGCCAGTGGCCGCCGCGCTTGCGATCGGCGATCAGCATGCGCACATGGAAATCGAACACCACCAGCCAGAAGGTCAGGGTGGTGAACAGCATGGTGCCGGTACGGATCAGGTAGCGCTTGGGCCCTGGCTTGAGCACGGTGTTCCACACGTCATAGGCCACCGCCTTGTGCTCGGTTTCCTCCAGGGCGTGCCATTGCCACATCTGCCGGTAGCCTTTGACCGAAGCGCCGAAACGGCTGGGGTCGCGCAGCAGCAGGTCGGCGAGAATCGCCGTGTAGTGCTCCAGGGCGATGGTCAGGGCCAGGTTGAACGCCGGTGCGAAATGCTTCTTCTGGAAGTCGAGGATCATCCGCAACCGTCGGTCCAGCAGGTGGGCCGGCAAGCCGGCGTCCTGCAGCAGGTCGTTGTAGTGCTGGTGTTCGCGGCTGTGCATGGCTTCCTGGCCGATGAAGCCCTGGATCTGGCGCTTGAGCTCGGGGTCGTGGATGCGCTCGCGGTAGTGGCGCACGCTGTCCATGAAGAACAGCTCGCCGGAAGGAAACAGCAGGGACAGGGCATTGAAGAAATGGGTCACGTGGCTGCCTTGTTCGTGCCAGTCGCAAATGCGTTCGGCAGGCAGTTCGACCTGGATGTCGCGGCGGATGGGCAGCATGGCTGTCGCTCCTCTAGACAGGGCAAGGCGGCCTAGAGGCCGCGCTCGTCCTGGGGTTCGTAGACGGGTGCGCGTTGCTTGCCAGGCTTGGGCGCCATGCGCCGGCTGGCCCACACCACCAGCGCCTGGTAGGCGCTGGGCAACAGGCGGATGAACAGGTCGAGAACATGCGCGTCGCGGCCGATCAGCACCCTGCGCTTGTTCTTGCGCACGCCCAGCAGGATCACCTTGGCCGCGGTTTCTGCCGAGGTGATGAACAGTTTCTCGAAGTCGTCGCGGGCCTGCTGTTCGTTGTCGATCAGGAAACCCTTGACGTTGTCGCTGATGCGGCTGGTGCGAGCGATCTCGGTACGGATGCCGCCTGGATGCACGCAGGTGGCCGAGACCCCGTTGCCTTGCAGGTCCAGTTCCTGGCGCAGGGATTCGGT
Organism: Pseudomonas sp. KCJK8993; assembly: GCF_046230915.1. NCBI lineage: Bacteria > Pseudomonadati > Pseudomonadota > Gammaproteobacteria > Pseudomonadales > Pseudomonadaceae > Pseudomonas > Pseudomonas sp. KCJK8993. Next base: position 3,245 of record NZ_JBJJLO010000190.1, on the reverse strand, counting down.
AAAGCCGCGCACGGCGAACTTGGTGGCGTTGTAGCCGCTCATGCCCGGTTGCGAGAACAAGCCGAACACGCTGGAGGTATTGATGATGTGGCCTTCGCCCGCCTGCTTGAGGTAGGGCAGGAAGGCCTGGGTGCCGTGCACCACGCCCCAGAAGTTGACGTCGACGATCCACTCCAGGTCCGCCAGGCTCGAGCCTTCGACGGTGCTCGACAAGGCCACGCCGGCGTTGTTGAAGATCAGGTTGATCTGGCCATGCTCGGCGGCGCTGGCGGCGGCCCAGGCGAACATCGCGTCACGGTCGCCGACGTCCAGTTCCTGGCTGCTGATGCGCAACGGCAACAAGGTGGCGGCGCGGGCCTGGGCCACGGTCTGGGCCAGGCCCTGGGGGTTCTTGTCGGCCAGGGCCAGATGGCAGCCCTCCCGGGCCAGGGCTACGGCCAGGGCGCGGCCCATGCCCGAGGCGGCGCCGGTGATGGCGGCGACTTTACCGTTAAAGTTCTTCATGGGTGGCGGCCTCTTGCAGGTTCAGTGGGCGCGCGATGACCGGCGCGCTGGCGACAGCGGCAGCCGGCAGGCGGCTGGCCAGGTAGTCCTGCAGCTCAAAGTGCTGCACGGCCTTGCGAAAGCTCAAGGTGGAGCCGGGCCAGAGCGTGGTGTTCTGCCCGCTGCGCGGATCCAGGTACCAGCTGCGGCAACCGCCGGTGGACCAGATGGCCCCGGCCAGGCGTTGTTGCAGGCGCTGGTTGTACTGGCGCTCGACGTCGGCCTTGACCTCCAGGGTGCCGATGCCCTCCTGGCGCATCCGTTCCAGGGCCTTGAGGATGTAGTCCACCTGGGCCTCGATCATCAGGATCATCGAGTTGTGCCCCAGCCCGGTGTTGGGACCGATGATCATGAACAGGTTGGGGAAGCCCGGCAGGCAGGTGCCCAGGTAGGCGTGGGCACCGCGGGACCAGTAGTCCATCAGGTCCTGGCCACGCCGGCCGAAGAGCAGGCCGTGGGGCAGCGGGTCGGTGGCCTGGAAGCCGGTGCCGAAGATGATGCAGTCCACTGGATGGCGATTACCGTCGGCGGTGACCACGGCATCGGCCTCGATCCGCTCGATGGCTTCGCTGACCACGCCGACGTTGCCCCGGGACAACGCCGGGTAGTAGTCGTTGGAAATCAGGATGCGCTTGCAACCGATGGTGTAGTCGGGGGTCAGGCGCTGGCGCAGCAGAGGGTCGGGTACCTGTTTGCGCAAATGGCGCAGGGCCACGCGCTGCACCACCTTCATCAGTTTTGGCCGCTGGGCAAAGGCGATCACCCGGCTTTCCAGGACCCAATACAGCGCCGAACGGGCCAGGCGCTGGGTGAAGGGCAGGTGCTTGAAGGCCCAGCGCTCCAGGGTGCCGAGCTCCCGGTCGGGCTTGGGCATGATCCACGGCGGGGTGCGCTGGAACAGCTTGAGCTGGGCCACCCGCGGGGCGATCTTGGGCACGAACTGGATCGCGCTGGCCCCGGTGCCGATCACGGCCACCCGCTTGCCTTGCAGCGAATAGCGATGGTCCCACTGCTGGGAGTGGAAGCGCTTGCCGGTGAAGTCCTCCAGCCCAGGGATGTCCGGGATCGCCGGGCGCGACAGGCCGCCCATGCCGGACACCAGGACTCGCGCGCTGACCCGGCGGCCATTGTTGAAGCGCAGTTGCCAACGCTCGCGGTCCTCATCGAACACGGCCTGCTCCAGGCCCATGTTGAAGCGCAGGTAGGGCGCCAGGGCGAAATCCTGGGCGCAGGTCTCCAGGTATTCGCGGATTTCCGGTTGCGGGGCGAATTGCCGGGTCCAGTTCGGGTTGGGGGCGAAAGAAAAGGAATAGACATGGGATTGCACGTCGCAGGCGCAGCCCGGGTAGTGGTTGTCGCGCCATGTCCCCCCCAGGGTGGCGGCCTGTTCGGCGACGAAGAAATCCGTGATTCCGCTCTGCTTGAGCTTGATCGCCATGCACAAGCCGGCAAAGCCGGCGCCGATGATGGCGATGTCGACGACCTCGGGGCCGTCGGGTGGCGAGTACGCATTCATGGTGTGTACCTCGATTGTAGTGACGCTTGGGTGACTTTCGTCGGTGGCTGAAAACTCAGGATTGCACAATTTAAAATAATGTTTTAAAAATTAATTTAAATAAATCGCCTGGAAATGTCACCTGTGCCCGTCGCCTGTGGATTTGCGGGCCCATCCTGAGCTGACGCGGATGGGATTCCACAGCCGCTACCAGGCCAGGGCGACAAGCCGGGCCGGATCATTGATCCGGTTGCCGCGCAAGACAGGTCAGCTCAAGGGGGCATGGTATGGAATGGCTGGTAGCGGCGACGGTGTTCCTGGTGGTCAGTGTGGTGCTCTGGCTCGTGAGTTTTCGTATCGACCGCAAGATAGAAAGCCAGGTACCGATCAACGGACGCTTCCTTGAGGTCGGCGGCGAGCGCTTGCATTACACCGATGAGGGCAGGGGGCCGGTACTGCTGATGATTCATGGCCTGTCCGGCTGCGCACGCAACCTGACCCATTCCCTGGCGCCACAGCTGCGCGAGCAGTTCCGCGTCATCACTCTTGATCGCCCCGGCTCCGGTTATTCCACCCGCCGTCGTGGGGCGCCAGCGGATTTGCCGGCCCAGGCCAGTCTGATCGCCAGATTCATCCGGACCCTGGATCTTGGGCAACCTCTGGTGCTTGGCCATTCCCTGGGCGGCGCCATTGCCTTGTCGCTGGCGCTGAATCACCCGCAGTCTGTGTCGGGGTTGGTCCTGGTGGCGCCCCTGACCCACCCGCAACGAATGTTGCCCTTGGTGTTCCTGTCCCTTGGCGTGCGGCCGGCCTTGCTGCGCCGCTGGATGTCACTGACGTTGGCCGCGCCCATGGCCATGCTCGGGCGCCACAAGCTGGTCAAGGCGGTATTCGCCCCGGACCCGGTGCCCGAGGACTTCGACGTGCGTGGCGGTGGCTTGCTGGGCATGCGTACGAGCAACTTCTATAACGCCTCCAGCGAGATTGCCGTGGTCAACCGGGCCTTGATCGACATGGTCAAGCATTACCCGAGCCTGAAGCTGCCGGTGGGCCTGATCTACGGCTCCAGGGACCCGGTCCTGAGCTACCGCAGGCATGGCGAGTCAATGGTCGGCAAAGTGCCGGGCCTGGCGCTGGAGATCGTTCAAGGTCGCGGGCACATGTTGCCCATTACCGCGGTCGAGCGGGGGGTCGCCATGATCCGGCC
>NZ_JBJJLO010000189.1:0-6480 GCF_046230915.1 Pseudomonas sp. KCJK8993 | reverse complement strand
AAAGTTCCTCTGTAATCAAATCTTTATTTTCCAGCAACCTGGCTGAAATCCTCGGACCCCAAGATTCCCCCCGACACCAGCGGCCCAGTCCGCGTGTTTTCCAACGCTACAGACCACCAATTAGGGGAACTCTTCGATGATCCGTAAGCACTTCGCCGGTTTTGCCGCCAGCGCCCTGGCCCTGGCAGTGACCGCCCAGGCTTTCGCTGGCACCGTCACCACCGACGGCGCCGATATCGTAGTCAAGACCAAGGGCGGCCTTGAGGTTGCTACCACCGACTCCGCCTTCAGCTTCAAGTTGGGCGGTCGCCTGCAAGCCGACTATGGCCGTTTCGACGGGTTCTATACCAAGAATGGGAATACCGGTGACGGCGCCTACTTCCGCCGCGCCTATCTGGAATTGGGCGGCACCGCCTACAAGGATTGGAAATACCAGATCAACTACGACTTCTCCCACAACTCGGGTTCTTCCGATGATGGTTACTTCGACGAAGCGACCATTTCCTATGTGGGCTTCAAGCCGGTGACCATCCGCGCCGGTCGTTTCGACCAGGACTTCGGCCTGGAGAAAGCCACCAGCTCCAAGTGGATCACCGCGATGGAGCGTAACGCCGCCTACGAGCTGGCCGACTGGGTCAACTCCCACGAGAACGGCATGGGCCTGCAGGTCAGTTCGGTGGTGGCCGACATGGCCTACCTGTCCGGTAGCGTGTCCGCCAAGGACATCAACGACAGCGACGGCGACAGCGTCAAGCAGTTCAACGCCCGGGCGGTGTTCGCCCCGATGCACGAAACCGGCAACGTCCTGCACTTCGGCCTGGACTTCGCCAGCCGCGATCTGGGCGACACCGCCTTCGACTCGCGGATCCGCCCACGCCTCGGCGTGCGTGGCATCGCCACCAACGGCGGCAACGATGCCGGTGCCAACGGCAACCGCGCTACCTTCGGCGGCGGTGCCGGCCTCAACGGTTCGAACCTGACCGCTGCTGGCGCCTACGACAACGACCGGGTGTTCGGTGGTGAATTCGCCTTCGCCAGCGGCCCGTTCTCGGCCCAGGCCGAATACCTGACCCGCAAGATGAAGGCCGACAGCGCCTCCTACAAGGACGTCAAGGCCACCGGCTTCTACGGCCAACTGGCCTACACCCTGACCGGCGAGTCCCGCGTGTACAAGCTCGATGGCGCCAAGTTCGACACCATCAAGCCCGAGAACAAGCAGTACGGTGCCTGGGAAGTGTTCTACCGCTACGACAACATCAAGGTCGATGACAAGAACATCGTGACCTCCACCGCGACCCGCGAAGTGGGCGATGCCAAGGCCAACATGAACACCATCGGTGTCAACTGGTATGCCAACGAGGCGATCAAGGTTTCCGCGAACTACATCAAGGTCAACACCGACAAGATCACCAACAGCGTTGGCGACGACAGCGGCGATGCCCTGGTAGCCCGCGTGCAGTACGTGTTCTAAGGCTGTCGCAACAAAGTCGAGCTCTTTCTCATCCGTTATGGCTCCTCTCGTTTTGACCCCGCCCTGGCGGGGTTTTTTTTGCCTGTCGGCCAGGCTCAGGGGCAGTTGGTTTCATGCAGGTAGAGCCACTGTGGCGAGTCGCCCTGGATGCGGATCAACGCCAGGGACAGGCGCGCTGTCGCCACTCGATCCAGGCGATGGGTCTCCTTGTAGCGGATCGCCGCGCACTGGCCTTCCTGCCATACGCAGCGCAGGTCGCTGACCTCGATCTGCAAGCCTTGGCGGGCGCCCAGGGCGCCGCGAAACAGCTGTTCGACCTGCTCGCGATCGGCTATCGCTCCGGCGGTGGTGACCATCTGGAAGTCCTCGGCCAGCAACGCCATGACCTGTTCGATCTGCGCCGCGCCGTCGCCCTGGGAGTGGGTGAAGACGCCATGGATCAACTGGTGGATCTGGTGAACGCTGTGCAGTGCCTGTTTAACGATCGACTGGTGCATGAAGGACCTTCTTCGGTGGGGTGAGCTTGCCGAGCAGCGGCAGGATGAGCAGGCCGGCCAGGGCGGCCAGCAGCAGGCTCAGGTGAAAGGCGCGGGTGGCCGGGACATGCCCGAGCAACAGGTTGTAGAGCATCAGCAGCCAGGCCGCGCCGAGGCTGAAGGCCATCTGCCGGTTGATGTTCCAGATCACGCTGGCCTGGTGTGTGTCGCTGCCGCTGAAGTCCAGCAGGGCGGTGGTCTGCGCGGTATTGGCGCCGGCGCCGCCACCCAGGCCCATGAACAGGTAGGCACCGATGAGCAAGGGCAGGTCGCGGCTCGAGTCGACCCAGCACAAGGTGGCGATGCCGACGCTGTGTAGCACCAGGGCGATGGCGAACAGCCGGGCGGCGCCGAGCTGGTTGTAGAAGCGCCCGCAGGCCAGCATCGCCCACAGCGCGCCAGCGGCGTACAGCAACATGAACAGGCCGCTGTGCCGGGCGCTCAGGTGCAGGTTGTCCTGGAGAAAGAACAGGCTCAGCAGGTTGACCCCGGTGAAGATCCCGGGAATGGCGTGGTAGATCGCCACCGACAGGCCGAGGCGGACATTGCCCAGCAGGCGCAGGTCGACGATGGGCTGTGGATTGCGCCGGCAATGCCAGCGGTACGCCAGGGCGAACGCCAGGCCGCCGGCCAGGCAGGCCAGGGCCTGCTGGGCCGGATATCCGCTGCCGTACAGCGACATGCCCAGGAGCAATCCGGCCAGGGCGCCGCTGACCAGCAACAGGCCGCGCAGATCCGGGCGCCTGGCCGCCTGGCGGTCTTCATTGGCGATCCAGCACCAGGCCAGCAGCGCGGTCAGTAGCGACAGGGGCAGGCTGGCGAAGAACACCCAGCGCCAGGAGCCCAGGTCGACGATGGTCCCGCCCAGGGTCGGCGACAGCGCCGGCGCCAGCAGCGCCACCGCCATCACCAGGGTCGAGATCCGCGCCCGCTGCGAGCCCTGGAACAGGTTGAAGGTCAGGGCCTGGCCGAGGGGGATCAACAGGCCGCCGGCCATGCCCTGGAGCAAGCGCCAGGCCACCAGCGGCAGGAAGCCTTCGGCCAGCCCGCAGAACAGCCCGGCGAGACTGAACAGCAGCATCGAGGCGGCGATGACCTGGCGGTTGCCCAGGCGCGCCGCCAACCAGGGGCTGATGGGGATCGCCAGGGTCAGGCCGAGGATGTAGGCGTTGGCCACCCAGGCCACGCTGGCGCTGGAAACCTGCAGCTGGGTGGCGATGCTGGGCAGCGCCACCGCCGACATGAAGATGTTCACGCAATCGATGAAGAAGCCGAGGAGGAATATCACCGCCACTTTGTATCTATAGGTCATGCCGCCTCCCGTTTTGCCCGCAGCTTAGGGAGCCTGGGCCGAACCTGTCGAGGCGCCTATACTTGATTCATTGTTCTAGGAAATTTGACAATGAATGAGAGCCTCCACGGCCAGTTGCACCGGATCCAGACCTTTCTCGCGGTGGTGGACTTTGCCTCCTACACCCGTGCCGCGGATTACCTGGGAATCAGCAAGGCCATGGCCAGCCTGCATATCAAGACCCTGGAGCAAGTGCTGGCGACGCCCTTGCTGACCCGGACCACGCGGCATATCGCCCTCACCGAGACCGGCCAGGATCTCTACGATGAATTCAAGGGGATTGTCGCCAATATCGATACGGCCTTCGATAACGTGCTGCATGGGCGCAACCGGGTCTCGGGCAAGCTGCGCATCAGCTCCACCGCCGAATACGCCCAGGCCTTCATCCTGCCGCTGCTGCCACTGTTCACCGCGCGTTATCCCGAGGTGCGCCTGAGTTATCACTTCAATTCATCGCTGAACGACCTGGTGGCGGAGAAGCTCGACCTGGTGATCCGCCTTGGGCACCTGGTCGACTCGGGGTTCAAGGGCCGCCAATTGGCGGACTACGGCATTGTCCTGGTGGCCAGCCCGGGGTTGCGGGAGAGCCTCGCCGTGAGCCGCCCCGAGGAGTTGGCGAACTGCCCCTGGATCGGCAACAGCAACCTGGGCGGCCCGCCGGGCTGGACCTTCAGCCACCCGCGCCGGGGCCAGGTGCAGGTGCGGGTCGCGCCCGGGCACGAGTCGAACTCGGCGTCGGCGATCCGCGCCATGGCCCTGGGCGGGATGGGCCTGGCGGTGTTGCCGGAGTGGCTGGTCCTGGGCGACCTGGGCGAGGGACGGCTGGTACGGGTGCTGCCCGACTACAGCCTGGCCCGGCAGCCGGTCCATGTGCTGTTTCCCAACAGCCCGCACTTGCCGCGCAAGTCCCGGGTGTTCATCGACTTCCTGGCCGAGCACCTGGGCCCTGCCTGAGTGTTTCGGCGCGGCCGGCGATGGGGGGATATACTCCGCGGGTCGTTCGAGCTGACTCCTGGGGAACCCGATGCCGCTGCAATCCTTGAACAGCCTTTCCGCCGTCGATCCCGTGCAATGGGATGGACTGCTCAAGGATGGGCAACCCTTCGTCCGCCACGCCTTTCTCAGTGCCCTGGAAGACAGCGGCAGCCTCGGGCCACGTTCCGGCTGGCAAGCCGAACACCTGCTGCATGTGCAAGATGGCCGGCTGCTGGCGGCGCTGCCCAGCTATCGCAAGTGGCACTCCTACGGTGAATACGTGTTCGACCATGGCTGGGCCGAGGCCTGCGAGCGAGCCGGCATCGACTACTACCCCAAGTTGCTCAGCGCGGTGCCGTTCAGCCCGGTGAGCGGTGCGCGGGTGCTGGCGGCGACCCAGGCCGACGCGGTGGAGTTGCTCGAGAGTCTGCCCGGCTACCTGGAGATCGAAGGGTTATCCAGTGCCCATGTCAATTTCACCGACGACTTCAGCGACCAGGCCCTGGAGCGCCAGGCGGACTGGATGCTGCGCCTGGGTTGCCAGTTCCACTGGCACAACCGCGGCTATCGGGATTTCCAGGACTTCCTCGATACCCTGAGTTCGCGCAAGCGCAAGCAGATGCGCAAGGAGCGCGAGCAGGTGGCGGGACAGGGCATGGACTTCCAGTGGCTGGAGGGGGCCGAACTCAGTGAGGCGCAGTGGGACTTCGTCTATGCCTGCTACGCCAACACCTATGCGGTGCGCCGCCAGTCACCCTACCTGACCCGCAGCTTCTTCAGCCTGCTGGCCCAGCGCATGCCCGAGGCGATCCGCGTGGTCCTGGCCTGCCAGGGCGGGCGGCCGGTGGCCATGGCTTTCAGCCTGATCGGGGGCGGCAGTTTCTATGGGCGCTACTGGGGTTGCCTGGCGGAGTTCGACCGCCTGCATTTCGAGACCTGCTTCTACCAGGGCATGGACTATGCGATCGCCCATGGGCAGCAGCGCTTCGACGCCGGAGCCCAGGGCGAGCACAAGCTGATTCGCGGTTTCGAGCCGGTGCTCACCCGCTCCTGGCATTACCTGCGCCATCCCGGGCTGAAGACCGCGGTGCAGGATTTTCTCCAGCGCGAGCGGGCCGGCGTCCGGGCCTATGCCGAGCAGGCCAGGGACGCCTTGCCCTACCGCCAGGCCTGAGCCTCAGCGGTCTTCCTGGCCCAGCCAGCGATAGACCAGGCCACCGACCACCGCGCCGAGGATCGGCGCCAGCCAGAACAACCACAATTGCTGCAGCGCCCAGCCGCCGACGATCAAGGCCGGGCCGGTGCTGCGGGCCGGGTTGACCGAGGTGTTGGTCACCGGGATCGAGATCAGGTGGATCAGGGTCAGCGCCAGGCCGATGGCGATGGGCGCCAGGCCCGCCGGGGCGCGCTTGTCGGTGGCGCCGAGGATGATCACCACGAACATGCCGGTCATCACCAATTCGCAGACCAAACCCGCAGCCAGCGAGTAGCCACCGGGCGAGTGCTCGCCATAACCATTGGCGGCCAGCCCCGAGGCCAGCTCGAAGCCGGGCTTGCCACTGGCGATGAAGTACAGCAACGCCGCGGCGATCACAGCGCCGATCACCTGGGCCACCACATAGGCGGGCAGTTCCCGGGCCGGGAAACGCCCGCCCACCACCAGGCCCACGGATACCGCGGGGTTGAGGTGGCAACCGGAGATATGGCCGATGGCGAAGGCCATGGTCAGGACGGTCAGGCCGAAGGCCAGGGCGACCCCCAGCAGGCCGATGCCGACATTGGGAAACGCCGCTGCGAGCACGGCACTGCCGCAACCGCCCAGCACCAGCCAGAAGGTACCGAGCATTTCAGTCATGGAGCGCTTGAACAAAGACATGGGAAGAGTCCTTGATAGGTGTACCTATCGACGCGATATCGCCGTTATGCATCCCGCAGGTCAACAACAGGTTTCACTCTGGAACCTAGCCTCAGTACAGCAGGCTTTGCTGGCAATTCCACTCGCCCATGAAAAACGCCAGGCCCCGTGGGCTGGGGCTCTGGCGTCTTTTCAGGGTGTTGCGCGGACCCTGTAGCCGCTGCTGGGCCTGCGAAGCTGCGCCAAGGCCCGCAGGGCCTTCCAACGATGGCGGCTGCTCGATCTTGCCCCG
>NZ_JBJJLO010000188.1:0-6531 GCF_046230915.1 Pseudomonas sp. KCJK8993 | reverse complement strand
GGCTTGCAGGCTGCGTTGGGCCTGCAGCGCGGCGGTTTGCGCGGTGACCACATCCAGGTAGCTCACGGCACCGGCCTGGTAGCTGTTCATCGCCAGGGACTGGGTGTGCAGCGCCGCATTCACCGCCGCTTGCCGATCCAGCGCTTGTTGTTGCAGGTCACGCAGTTGCCCCAGGTTGTCTTCCACCTCGCGCACCGCTCGCAGCACTTGCCCACGGTAATGCGCGGCGGCCTCCTCGAATTCGGCATGGGCCTGGCGCTCGTTGGCACTGAGCCTGCCACCGTCGAAAAGCGGCAGGGTCATCAGCGGCCCCAGGGCCCAGTAGCGATTGCCCGCCGCCAGTAGGTTGCCGCTGCCTTGGGTCTGGCCGCCGAGCAGGCCGGTGAGGCTGAAGTCCGGGTACCAGGCCGCTCGCGCCACGCCGATGCCGGCATTGGCGGCGAATACCCGGCGTTCGGCGGCGGCGATGTCCGGCCGGCGTTGCAGCAGGCTGCTGGGCAGTTGCCGGGGGACTTCCGGCAGGCCCAGCGCCTGGGTGGTGGGCGCCAGGCGGAACTGGCTGGCCGGTTCGCCCACCAGCTCGCCGATGGCGTGTTCCGTGAGGTTGCGCTGGGCCCGGACTTCGTCCAGGTCGGCCTCGGCATTGGCCAGCTGGCTCTGGGCCCGGGTCAGGTCCAGCTCCGAGGCGATCTGCCCCTGGTAGCGGTCACGGGTCAGTTGCAGGGCCTGGCCGTCGTCCTCCAGGGAGCGGCTGAGAATCCGGCTTTGCGCGTCCAGGCCGACCAGTTGCACATAGAGCAATGCCAGCTGGCGTTGCAGGCTCAGGCGCGCCGCCGCCAGGTCATCGCCGGACGCCTGGGCCTGGGCATCGCCCGCCAGCGCCTGGTTGCGCAGCCGGCCCCAGAGGTCAAGGTCGAAGTCCAATGTAAAGCCGGCGCTGTTGCTGTTGTACACCGAGGGCTGGCTGCCGCCGCGCAGCGGTCGGCTGTCCGACTGGCGCTGGCGCAAGGGCTGGGCGCTGGCGCTGATCTGCGGGAACAGCCCGGCATGCAGCTGGCTGGCGTAGGCCTGGGCGCCGTCGTAGTGGGCCAGGGCCGCGGCGAGGTCCGGGTTGGCCTGGAGCAGGCGCTGTTGCAGGTCATCGAGCCGTGGGTCGTGGTACAGCCGCCACCAGTGTGCGTCGAGGGCCTGGGGCGTGGCCGGGTGCCAGGGCCCGGCGGCGCTCTGTTCGCGAAACCGCGCTGGCAACGCCACCTCCGGCGCCTGGTAATGCGGCGCCAGGGAGCAGCCGTGCAGCGCCAGCAGCACCAGCGCGGCGAGGGGTTTAAGCCTTGGGCGCATGGGCATCTCCCGCGTCGGCCAGTTGCACCCGGTCGCCTTCGCGCAGGGCGTCCGGCGGGTTGTCGATGACCTGATCCGTGGCTTGCAGGCCCTGGTCGATCACCAGGCGGTCGCCCAGGTCGAGGCCGATATGGATACTGCGCAGGTGCACGTGTTTTGCGCTGTCGATGAGCGCCACCTGGGTGCCCTGGGCGCGGAAGATCAGGGCGCTGGCGGGGATGCTCAGGCCATGGGTGTCGGCCGCCAGCGCCAGGCTCGCTTCGGCGTAGTCGCCAGGATGCAGGGCGCCGTCGGGGTTGGCGGCGACGAACTGCGCCAGCAGCGTGCCGGAGCGCGGATCGACGGCGCAGGAGTCGCCCACCAACTGGGCGCTGAACTGCTGGCCGGGGTGCTCGGGCACCGTCAGCCGGGCCGTGAGGCCGGGGCGGATCACGCTGGCGTAGTTTTGCGCAATGGGCACGTACAGCCGCAGCTTGTGGGTATCGGACAGGTCGAACAGTTGCGGATCGCTGTCGCTGTCGGCCTTGACCAGCTGGCCGATGTCGGTATGGCGGGCCGTGACCACGCCGGCGAACGGTGCGCGGATGGTCTTGTAGTCCTGCAGGGCCGAGAGCCGCGCGTAGTCGGCGGCGGCCGCTGCGGCACTGGCCTGGGCAGCGGTGGCGTTGGCGCGTTTTTCGTCGGCTTCCTGGCGCGATACCGAGTGGCTGGCCACCAGGTTCTGCCAGCGTGCGGCGGTGGTCTGCGCCAGCCGCGCGGTGGCTTGCTGCTGGAGCATCCGCGCCCGGGCCTGGGCCACTTGCTGGTCCAGGTCGGGGCTGTCGATGTGGGCCAGCACCTGGCCGGCGGCGACCTGGGTGCCGATGTCGGCGCTCCAGTCCTTGAGGTAGCCGCTGACCCGGGCGTGGATCGGCGCCTTGCTCCAGGCTTCCAGGTGGGCCGGCAGGCGCAGGCTGTCGCCCTGGGCGTTGGGTTGTGGTTGCACCGCCAGCACTTGGGGCACGGCGGCGGTTTCGGTCCAGGCGGCGACGGCCCGCTCATGCCGGGTGCGCGCGGCCAGGCCGCTGGCCACCAGCAGGGCGGCCAGGCTCAAGCCGCCGATGCCCAGCAGCATCAGGCGTTTGCGCGAAGGGGTGTGGTCAGGCGACATGGGTGGTTTCTCCAGCGACAGCGGGGTGGGAACGGCGACCGTGGACCAGGCTGAAGACCACGGGGACGAAGATCAGGGTGGCGACGGTGGCCAGCAGCAGGCCGCCGATCACCGCCCGGCCCAGGGGCGCGTTCTGCTCCTCGGACAGGGCCAGGGGCAGCATGCCGATGATCATCGCCAGGGCGGTCATGCACACCGGGCGAAAGCGCGTGTAGCCGGCTTCCAGGGCGGCCAGCAGGGCATCGCCGTGTTCCGCCAGGCGCTCGCGGCAGAAGCTCACCACCAGGATCGAGTTGGCGGTGGCCACGCCCATGCACAGGATGGCCCCGGTCAGCGCCGGCACCGACAGCGAGGTGCCGCTGAGGAACAGCATCCAGACGATGCCGGCCAGGGCCGCCGGTAGCGCGCTGATGATCACCAGCGGGTCGAGCCAGGATTGGAAGTTGACCACGATCAGCAGGTAGATCAGCACCACAGCACCCAGCAGCCCCAGGCTCAGGCCGCTGAAGGCCTGGTGCAGGGCGTCGATCTGCCCGTGCAGGCTGACCGTGGCGCCCTTGGGCCGCAGGGCCGCGGCGTCGTCCAGCGCCTGTTGCATGTCGTGGGCCACCGCGCCCAGGTCGCGGCCCTGGACATTGGCGTACAGGTCCAGGGTCGGCTGGATGTTGTAGTGGCTGACCACCGCCGGGCTGTCAACGCGGGAGATATCCGCCAGGCCACCGAGGATCTGCGCCTGGCCGTTGCTGCCGGTGACCGGCAAGGCCTCCAGGGCTGGCAGGCTGTCCAGGCGGTACTGCGGGGTGGCGGCGACGATGGAGTAGGACACGCCGTTCTTCGGGTTGAGCCAGAAGGTCGGCGCCACCTGGGAACTGCCGGCCAGGGAGGCGACCATGCTGTTGGTCACGTCGCGCTCGGTGATCCCCAGGCCGTTGGCCCGCAGGCGATCGACCTTGACCGCCAGCGACGGATAGCCGGTGGACTGCTGCAGGCGCAAGTCGGCGATGCCCGGCACGTGGCGCAGGCGCCGTTGCAGCTCTAGGGCATAGGCGCGGTTGGCCGCCTCGTCAGGCCCGGAGATCTTCACGTCCAGCGGCGCCGGCGCGCCGAAATTGAGAATCTGGCTGCTGATGTCCGCCGGCAGGAAGGCGAACTGGCTACCGGGGAAACTCTCCGGCAGGGCCTCGCGCAAGCGCTTCACGTAATCGGCGGTGGGCGCGTGGCCGGGCTTGAGGGTGACCTGGATATCGCCATCCTGGGGGCCGATGGTGCCGCTGTTGCTGTAGGCCATGTCGATGCCGCTCAGGGGGATGCCGATGTTGTCGATCACGCTGTCCAGCTCCTCGGGCGGGATCACCTCGCGGATCCGCGCTTCGATGTGGTCGAAGGCCGCCGCGCTTTCCTCGATCCGTGTGCCCAGGGGCAGGCGCACATGCAAGGCCAGGGCCCCGGCATCGGTGGCGGGGAAGAAATCCTGGCCCAGGCTCGGCAGCAGGGCGAAGGAGGCCAGCACACAGGCGAGGAAACCCAGGAGGAACGGCCGACGCCTGGCCAAGGCCAGTCGCAGCAGGCCGTGGTAGGTGTCGCGCACATTGGAAAAACGCCGCTCGAAGCCTTGCTGGAACCCCAGCAGCGCGCGTACCAGGGCATGCCGGGGCGGGGCGTGCTGCTCGCCTTCGTGGTGGTTGATGAAGGCATCTTCCGGGTGGTGGCCAGGGCCGGCCTCCGGCACGTGGGGCTTGAGCAGGTACAGGGCCAGGGTCGGCACCAGGGTCCGCGACAGCAGGAAGGAGCTGGCCATGGCGAAGATCACCGCCAGGGCCATGGGCCGGAACAGGTAGCCGGCGATGCCCTGCAGCAGGAACATCGGCACGAAGACGATGCAGATGCACAGCAGCGAGACGAACGCCGGGCCGACGATCTGTTTGGCGCCGTCGAGGATCGCGTCCTTCACCGTCTTGCCCTGTTCCAGGTGCCAGTTGATGTTCTCGATGGTCACCGTGGCGTCGTCCACCAGGATCCCCACCGCCAGGGCCAGGCCGCCCAGGGTCATGACGTTGAGGGTCTGGCCGCTGGCGGCCAGCAGGGCGATGGCGGCGAGCACTGCCAGGGGAATCGAGGCGGCGATGATCAGCGTCGAGCGCCAACTGCCGAGGAACAGCAGGATCATCGCGCTGGTCAGCAGCGCGGCGATGATGCCTTCCTGGGCCACGCTGCCCACCGACTGCTTGACGAACACCGAGGCGTCGCCCAAGAGCGAAGTCTTCAGCGCGGGCGGCAGGGTCTCATCGATGCGCGGCAGCATCTGGCGGATGCCATCGACGATCGACAGGGTGGAGATATTGCCGTTCTTCAGGGCCGGCATCAGCACCGCGCGGTGGCCGTCGACCCGCACGATATTGGTCTGCGGCGGCGAGCCGTCACGCACGTGGGCCACCTGGCCGATGGTGATCAAGGCGCCGTCGACGGTCTTGATCGGCAGGTCGTTGAGCTCGTCGATGGCAGTGGGGCTGTTGTTCAGCAGCACCGTGTATTCATTGCCGCCGAGCTTGGCGGTGCCCACCGGGATGATCTGGTTCTGCGCCGCCAGGGCGTTGCCCACGTCCTGGGCGGACAGGCCCTTGGCCGCCAGCGCCTGGGGATCGAGGTCGAGGGTGATCTGCCGCTGCTTGCCGCCCATGGGCGTGGGCATCGCCAGGCCCGGCAGGGCGCTCAGGGGCAGGCGGATATTGTTCTGCACCAGGTCGCGGATTTTCGCCTCGGACAGGGTCGGGCTGGAAAACGCCAGCTGCAAAATCGGCACCGTCGAGGCGCTGTAGTTGAGGATCAGCGGCGGAGTGATGCCCGGCGGCATCTGCTTGAGCACCGTCTGCGACACCGCGGTGACCTGGGCGTTGGCGGTGCGGATGTCCACCCCCGGCTGGAAGAAGATCTTGACGATGCCCATGCCCGGCAGCGACTGCGACTCGATGTGCTCGATGTCGTTGACCGTGGTGCTCAGCGAGCGCTCGTAGGTGTAGATCACCCGGCCGGCCATGGCGTCCGGCGACAAGCCGTTGTACTGCCAGACCACCGCCACCACCGGGATGCCGATGTCCGGGAACACGTCGGTGGGCGTACGCAGGGCCGCCAGCGGCCCGATGATGCAGATGAAGATCGCCAGCACGATAAACGTGTAGGGCTTGAGCAGAGCGGTCTTGACCAGCCCGAGCATGGGTGGACCTCCGAGACGGAAACGAGGCTCGGCAGTCTCCGGCGACCCACCTAACACGCGGCTTTCAGCCAGGTGAAGGAAGTTTTAGGTTGGGCCTTAACTTCCTTTCATGGGGATTCATTTGTCCTCGTTGCCGGGCCTCGCCAAGCTGGATGGCAATCCGGCGCGGCTGGCGTTCGCAGTCGCACCCTGTGTTCCTTCTCACTGCCGAGGTACCTGCCATGAATGCCAAACCGCTGCTGCTGATTCCCGCCCTGAGCCTGGTGCTGGCGCTTTCTGCCTGCGCCGGCCCGATGCCCAAGGCCGACCCCAACGACGCCTGGATCAGCCTTGAAGAAGAGGCCCCCAGCGACCTGATGGCCGAACGCGTGGACGGCAAGAACGTCGACGACGGCCGCTACTTCCAGGTCCGCCCCGGCGCCCACCGCCTGGACGTGACCCTGTTCGAAGACAGCACCGGCGACTCCAACCAGCAAGACTGCAACGGGCATGTCAGCTACGGCGACTTCAAGGCCGGCGAGCATTACAAGCTGGTGGAATCGACCCTGGGCACCGAAGTGCGGGCGCGGCTGTATGACGGGCAGGGCAAGCAAGTGGCCAGTGCGAGTGGGTTCAGGTGTATGCCGGGGTAGGGTGGGGCTGGTTCCTGAAAGTGTCGGCACTGCTGACACTATTGTTTGAACCCCTGATGTTTGAAACCCTGACGTTGAGCGCTAAAAGTCGCGCCACGGGTGCGACAAACTCACTCCGATGTCCTGACGATGCCTGCTGTGGAGGGGCCGGTTTATCGGGTTGCAGGGAGGAGGTAAATTATTTTTCCGCCACCCCG
>NZ_JBJJLO010000187.1:0-6562 GCF_046230915.1 Pseudomonas sp. KCJK8993 | reverse complement strand
AACCCCGATCAGAGTCTGTCCAATCAAAGAAACTTCAGAGAGGATAGGGATTCGCCCCCCTTCCTACTGTACGTAATGGCCTGTATCGACCAGAAACGGTCATTGACTCCCAGCACAACAAATTCCAGGCGAGCTCCTATGGCACCTAAATACCTTGAAGCCAAAAAGCGGCATCATTACGTCTGGGCAAAATACTTGTCTCGCTGGGGCAGCGGGACTAAGAGCGTCTTCTACACCACGAAGACCGGGAAAATTGCCCATGACAGCGTGCGTGCGATCGCCGCGGAAGACTATCTCTACAAAATCACAACGCTCACTAAAGAGCAGGTGGATGTGATTAAAGGGTTCTCCCGCTTGAGCCCCGAACCACTCCAACAACAGCACATGTCCTACCTAGGCGATTTTCTGAAGCTGCAGCAGGCTGAAGCCATCTACCGGCAGTCAGGCGTTCGCAGCCAAGAGGCCGAACAGCATCTCCATGCGCTGAAATGCAACCTATTGGAAAATCTCCACGCATCCCATGAGCAGGCTGTACAGCCCGTATTAGAGGCCTTGGCTGGTGAACAGCTTGAGGTCCTACAGCACAATCGGCACATGCTCGAACTCATGGCATTTTTTGGCCATCAGTTCTGTCGCACAAAGCCTTTTCGAGATGGTGTAATTCAAAGCCTTGTTCGTAGTAACGCTAAGGAAATCTGCGTGGCTGATGCTGTTGCCCATGCGTGGTGGTTCATGAGTTACATGTTCGGAATGAATTTTGGGAATAGCCTGTATGTAAGCCGCCATGAGGATAAGCATGCGTTGCTGATAAACGAAACCTCGGTACCTTTCATCACCTCCGACCACCCCATCGTCAATGTTCACCCATGCGTTTCAGAGACAGCTTTCATTGCTCCTGAGCATGCCGATCTCTACTACCCAATATCGCCCAGAACCGCCTACATCATCTGCAACTCTGGGCGATTCATGCCCGGCAGAAATGCGATTGATGAAACCACAGTAGTGGAGCTCAACTCCAAACTGGCATCCCAAGCTATGGTGCATATTGTTGGTAACAGTGAGACTGCGATCCGTCCTTTCCAAAGTTTCATTGGACGACGCGCCCAGAAGGTTCAAAAGCATCGAAAAGGAGCCGGATTTACTTAGAGCACCGGACGCCCGCTTTGGGTCGAAAGCTGCCTGACACGACCGGTGGCTTTTGGCAGCTAGCTGCCCTTCCCGAGAGGCAGCTATGGGCCCAAAGGAGACGATCACACGCCGATTGTGCTCGGGTATTAACGCAAAACCCCTACAGTCCCGAAGAACAAGGGCTGTAGGGCTTCTTCGACGCAGCTGGACATGGGACTGCTTGGCATTAAATGGCATTGATTGGCGTACGGATTGCCCCATTTTTGCCCCACGACATCTTCAGTTGCAGGACACCTTCCAAAGCTGATCAAGCCTCGTGGTATAGCTCTGGCTCATCATCTCCCGCCGCATACCCCAATCGGGGTTGGTAGCGGCACTGGCAGCCCGGAGTGCACCCCTCCCCCAACGATTGTTGATTTGGTCCAAGACCTTTCATCACCTTATCGGTTTCCGATGGTTGCGCCAAAAATTTAAAAACTTATGAACTTTTTCGACCTGACCGTCCGTCCCGGTAGGAACTTAAAAATCAAACTCCGGCTTCCTAGCTTCCTCACAACTTATGCACGAGCCAAAACAAGCAAGAGATGTTTAGCCCAACCAAGCATGAGGAAACTGATATGTTCTTACATAACAAGCGACTCCAGTACACCGTACGCGTAGCGCAACCCAACCCTGGCCTAGCCAACCTGCTACTTGAGCAGTTTGGGGGAGCCAATGGTGAACTGGCTGCAGCAGCTCGTTATTTCACCCAAGCGCTGGCAGAAGAAGATCCAGGACGCAAAGATTTATTGATGGATATCGCCACAGAGGAGCTGAGTCATCTTGAAATCGTCGGCTCAGTCATAGTTATGCTCAACCGAGGCGCCAAAGGCCAATTGGCGGAAGCGGTGCAAGAGGAGGGTGAGCTTTACAGGGCTATAAATGGCGCGGGTAACGATTCCCACATTACCAGCCTCCTATATGTAGCTGGCGCCCCACTGGTGAACTCGGCAGGAGTTCCCTGGACCGCGACCTATGTTGACTCGATCACCGAACCGACTTGCGATCTACGTTCCAATATCGCAGCCGAGGCTCGAGCCAAAATCATTTACGAACTTCTAATGAATGTAACGGATGATCCCGGGGTGAAGGAAGCACTTGGCTTTTTGATGACCAGGGAGATTTCCCACCAAAGATCATTTGAAAAAGCTTTGCATGCCATTCAACCCAATTTCCCTCAAGGAAAATTGCCTGGCATGCCAGAGTTTTCACGGGTTTATTTCAATATGTCTGATGGTGAGCCCACCATTCGTGGTTCGTGGAATAGCGATGAAGAGTTCGAGTATGTGGAAAAGCCCCAGCCAGCGGTAGGCGGTGGCGACGGAAACCCCAGCGTCACGCTTTCCGAAGCAGACGAAGCTGTACTTGAGGCAATGAAAATACGCACCCAGTCTGACCCTGATATCGAGCCGCTTACGGGAGCGGAACTGGGCACCGGCCAAGCGCTTAACAAAAACGATATTTGATTGATGATGAGAGGGAAAGAACCGCTCTCCTCGTTAGGTGATAAGAGATGCGTTATTACAAGGAAACATTGCCCCTCCTATTCTTATGCCGCCCTCTTCATAAGTTACGAATAGTAGCGGGCTATCTTATCTTCCTGACAGGCGCTTTCATGATACTAACGCAACTACTTGACAAGCTAACTGCTTAGAACACTAACAAGCATAAAAATTGGCACAAATAAACTTGCGCACGCTCAGAGCATTTAATTATAAAAATTGGAGAGTTTAACATGAACGCTATTGAACTTTTGAAAGCTGACCATGAAAAGGTAAAAACCATCCTTACGCATCTGAGTGAGTCAACAGATCGTGCCGTCAAGAAGCGGACAGAGCTTCTCGAACAGCTCGAAGCGGAGGTAACCATCCACACGCAACTTGAAGAGCAGATTCTGTACCCTGCGTTCAAAGCCGCCGGCGGTAAGGAACAGGAGGAGATGTACTACGAGGCCAAAGAAGAGCACCGTACAGTCGACTCACTGGTGCTACCAGACCTAAAGAAAACTGATCCGACCGAGCCTGAGTTTGCAGGCAGACTCAAGGTAGTTAAGGAGCTACTAGAACATCACATTGAAGAAGAAGAAAAAGAAATGTTTCCTCAACTTGAAAAATTGATCACAAAAAGTGAGCTTAACGAACTTGGAGAAAAAATAAATACGATGAGGTCTTCACTCAAAAAGATGGTAAGCACATCCAAAACGACATAAATTTAAACACTGAACAGCCCGCACCAAGCGGGCTTTTTATTGCATCAAAAATCTCGATAGAAAGCACCAATCAAATATCCTCAGGAAGCCAATGATGACTATTTAGGTATAAAAAAGACCCGTAAAAGCTACGGGCCAAGTCAGGAGTTACCTCAAGCCCTCCTTGCCTTGGGCGGGCTCAAATGTATGAGCCCGCAAACGAGAAGTCCGTTCTCTTTTTCCAACTCAAGACCGACGGACGGAAAAGCTATACAAGAAAAATTCAACTGTACAAATAATATATTGAACCCCCTATCGCTTCCTCCCACCCAATATTCGGAAGGAGGCTAACATGGACAAGCTTTTCATAATTGATTACACGCTCAATAGCGAACAACGGTCTTTCATTATCCGAGCCAGAAGAATGGATAACGCAGAGGCTTGGCATTGGGCATGCTGTGATGCGGGAATAGGACGAATCCCTAGATTCGGACGAGAGCAGATTAAGCGAATCAGCAAACCACTGGCGGAGCGCTATGGCGTCGAGAACGTGAAATGGCGCCCCTCCGGAAACACCCCCTTTGAGCCCAAGCCGTACATACCTCCTCCGCCAGAATAAGGAATTATCGTTTTAATGTGGGTGTACACAGGGCTAACTACTAGTTGGAGGCAAGTATGAAAAGGAGTAAAACAGTTGCCAAACCCGAACTTAGAATGCTGTGGAAAGGCGCTACTGCGCTCAGCAATAAGTTGTTCCGCGAGGCAGCGGAGCTGGACGATGCCGCGTACCAAATACTTAGCGAGGGAGTCACTAGCGAGGCCACTTTGAAAGAATTCCAAGTCGCAAAAGATAGAGCCAGCGCAAAATATGAGGAAGCAATGCAAGCGTGGAGAAATGCAAACATCGAAATGAATAAATCACTACACCCAAAATAGAGACATTCAGTACCGCCCCATTTTTGATAACGGGGCGGTATAACTGACAATGATTTGTGACAGCTATTTCGCCGCTCATTTTGAGCTCGCAAGTATCTCCTTCACATAAGCCTGGCACGCGGCCAAGGCGATCAATCCCTGATCGCCGTCACCAGTGATGGCGACAATTCGTTGAGCAGCCGCTGGGTCAAGTTCGGCTCGCGCCGTTCCATGAACCACGCCGCAGGTGCTGGCGGTGGCTGGCAACCCACCGCCACCACCCGAGGCGGCGGTGTTGAGTAGGACTGACAGCGGGACAGCAGCAGTAGCAAGCCGGTCACGCAGGCGAGCTTGGTTCGTTTGAGCATCGCGTAATTCCTTGTAGTGGGTTTCGTCATTCGCTTGCAGGCGATCCTCGAGCGCACGGCGCGCATCTTGCTGCTCGCCCTGCCAGTTGATCACCGCCGCAGCGGCCTGCTCCCGGTCCGTGCTATATGCCTCGGCCAGGGCCTTGCCGTAGGCGTTGGCCTGCCACGTCCATGCGCTCCAACCGCCCAGGGCGAGCCGCAGCACCAGGGCCAGGGCTGGCAACAACCAGCCCGGGGCCTTCACGCCAGCACCTTCAATGCGCGCTCATAGAGCGCCTGGCGATTCGCCAGGCCGTTGGTGCCGCCGTTGATACGCTTGGTGATGGTGAGAAAGTCGCCCTTGCCGGCCAGGGTATTCAGGACGGCCTTCTGCCAGCACCAGCCCGCCGACAGCGCTGCATAGACCGGGTTTTCCAGCAGCTCAGGGGTATTGAGCAGTCGAGAGTCGCCAAACAACGCTTCGCTGCACGCTTCATAGTTGGCCCGGCCGGTGACCTGGATCAGGCCCCGCCCTCGGTACCTTTGACCGTCGCCATCCGCCTGCGGGGTATTACCCAGCCGAGCGGCCAGGGTGCCGGCGTCGTACTGGCTCAGGTACTGATCGTTGCCCAGCTCGCGCAACCGCAAGGAACTCAAGCAGCTCAGGAGAGCCTTTGAAAACGCACCTATCGAATCGATCACCCCCCAGGTGTTCGCCCAATACCGCGATGCCAGAACCGCCAAGGTCCGGGCCAATCGAGAAATCGCCCTGCTCTCTCACACGTTCACCATTGCGCGAGAGTGGGGCCTGACCGACAAAGCCAACCCGTGCTTCGGCGTTCGCCGCAACAAGGAAAAGCCTAGGGACTACTACGCCGGCGAGACCGTATGGAATGCGGTATACGCCGAAGCGGTGCAGGAACTGAAGGACGCGATGGATCTGGCCTACCTAACCGGACAACGCCCCGCAGACGTGCTCAAAATCGCCGCCACCGACCTGAACAATGGGTTCTTGCTGATAGGCCAAGGCAAAACCGAAAAGCGCCTACGCCTACGCTTGGAGGAAGAAGGCGTGCAGTCTGGCTTGAGTGCTTTTATCGAGGATCTCCAGGAACGCAGGGCCATCAACGGCATCAGGACGTCGACGCTGATCACCAACGCGTCGGGGCTACGAATGAGCCAGCAGATGCTGCGCAACCGCTGGGACGATGCGCGGGAGAAAGCCGCCATCAAGGCTGCGGCCGATGGTGATCCGGCACTAGCGGTCAGCATTCGGCAGTTTCAGTTCAAGGACATTCGGCCGAAGGCGGCTAGTGAGATTGAGTTAACACACGCAAGCCGGTTGCTTGGGCATTCAACCGAGGAGATGACAAAGAAGGTCTATCGGCGTGTTGGTGAGATTGTTAAGCCTACAAAATGACCACAAGCTGCCAAAATCATTATTGGCAGCAAGCGGTCAATGGGATGCGCTTAGAAGTCAGAGCTCGCTATCTAAAGACACGGTAACAGAATCGTCAATTCACCTTATAAACATCTATGTAGTTAGTCGCGGCTCATCAGGATAGTGATACTTACTATAGTCAGCCCTCTGCAGATCCAAATAGTCATGAACATTCTTCAACTCGAAAGGAGTATAAATCATATTAGATAAGGCCATGTTCCCCGTAGCAACAATCGACGTCACGCTATCGATATAGTCATGAGAGACCTGAAAAACTTTCAGTTGCGCGCTGCTTTTGCACTTCAGGAGCGACGGATTCACACTATATACATCTATACTTTTATTATATGAACCATCCCCCCCACCGAGAAATTAATTGCATAATTATGAGCTATCGGCAGGTAAATGTTTTCACGACTCATATAGTACGAAAAAACGTTTGGCCCAATACTAAATACAGGCCTCAACTCAGTACTATCAAACCCCTGTCTCTTTTACACCTCT
>NZ_JBJJLO010000186.1:0-7056 GCF_046230915.1 Pseudomonas sp. KCJK8993 | reverse complement strand
ACGCAGAAGCACAGCAGGAACCACCACAACGACCCGGACGCCAGGCTCGCGCAGAAAAAACCCAGCGCCAGGGACAGGATGCCCGCCCCCACCACCCGCCGGGTGGAAGTGCGATCGGCCAGCACGCCCGCGACGACTCCCATGGCGTAATAGAACAACGCCGTCAGGGAAAACACCGAGGCAACGGAAAAGCTCCCCACTGCGAAATTGGCCTGGATCTGCGAGAAGAACGCACCGAAGGAGTAGGCACCGCCAAAGATCAGCGCCAGCAGCACATGGGTGGCCAACACCACATACCAGCCGTGGAATACCTGGAACTTCATGGCACAACGCCCTCCCTTGCCAGGAACTGGCGTCAGCAAAGCCAGCTCATCTTGTAATGTCTTGTATATACATATGAATGCAATTTTACGGCCAGACGCGTCACCGAGCGCTCGGCTCTTCTCTTGACTCATCTAACTCATTGTTTCCAATGGAAAAAACAAAAACAAAAAAGAACCCGCCGGTGTGGCGGGTCCTGGAAAAAGCATCGCTCCTGGGGATGGGGGTAACAGTTGCGTAGAACCGCTACCCAATCTGGCTGGCGCCCGTAACCCTCACGCCGTGGCCACCCTGCGCTGGCCATGGCGGCTGACCCACACCGCCAGCAGGATCACCAGCCCGCCGAGGGCCAGGCGGCCCAGGTCTTCATGGCGGTTCCAGATCAGCAAATTGAGCAGCAGGCCCACCGGCACATGCAGGTTGTTCATCACCGCCAGGGTCGCGCCGGTGACCAGGCAGGCGCCCTTGTTCCACCAGTACAGCCCCAGGGCCGTGGCCACCAGCCCGAGGAACAGCAACACCGCCCAGGTCACCGGGGCATCCGGCAAGAAGTGCGCCTTGCCGAACAGCAGGAACGCCGGCAACACCACCAGCAAGGCCCCCAGGTAGAAGTAGCCGAAACGCCGGTAATGCGGCAGGTCGCTGGGGTAGCGCGCCACCAGGTGCTTGTACAGCACCTGCCCGGCGGCATAGGTGAAGTTGGCCAATTGCAGCAGCAAGAAACCCATGAAGAAGTCCGGGTTGATCCGGTCATAACGGATCACTGCGGCGCCCGCCACCGCCACCAGGGCCGCCAGCAGGCCCCAGGGATTGAAGCGCCGGTTCAGGGCGTCCTCGATCAGGGTCACGTGCAACGGCGTGAGGATGGTGAACAGCAGCACTTCCGGCACGCTCAGCACCCGGAAGCTCAGGTACAGGCACACGTAGGTGATGCCGAACTGCAGCGCGCCGATCAGCAGCATGCCGCGCATGAAGGCCGGTTCCACCCGGCGCCAGCGGGTCAGCGGAATGAACACCAAGCCTGCCAGCAGCACCCGCACCAGCACCGCGAAGTAGCTATCGACATGCCCGGCCAGGTACTCGCCGATCAGATTGAAGGAAAACGCCTGGATCAGGGTGACAACCAGTAGATAGCCCATGCTCGCCTCATCGTTGGATGGCGGCGACGATAACGGTTTTTGCCGGCGCGGGTGAAATCCCCGGCAAAAAAAGCCCGATCTCGCAAGGCGCTAGATCGGGCGTCGGCACTGAAGGAGCACGCAGTGCAAAGGGAGGTTCGATGCGCGGACCTGCTTGAAGGGGCACGCAGGAGCTATTTGAACATCCAGCGATTATCCGGGGATTAACCCCTCAGGCCACCTGGGCCAGCCTGGCGTTGGCCTGGTTCAGGCCCTTCTCGTGGAAATCACCACCCAGGTTCAGGCCCTCGGCATGGATAAACTGCACGTCATGGATCCCGATGAAGGCCATGACCTGGCGCAAGTAGGGTTCCTGATGATCAGTGCTGCTGCCGGCGTAGATCCCGCCCCGGGCCGTCAGCACGAAGGCGCGCTTGCCAGTGAGCAGGCCCTGGGGACCGGTCTCCGTGTACTTGAAGGTGACCCCGGCGCGCAGCACGTGGTCAAGCCAAGCCTTGAGTGTGCTGGGGATGGCGAAGTTGTACATGGGCGCCGCCATCACCAGCACGTCGGCCGCCAACAGCTCCTCGGTCAGCTCATTGGAGCGTTGCAGCGAATCCTGCTCGGCGGCGTTGCGTTGCTCGGCAGGCTTCATCCAGCCCCCCAGCAGGTTGGCATCCAGGTGCGGCACCGGGTTGCGAGCCAGGTCGCGCACAGTGATCGAGTCCGCCGGATAGGCCGCTTGCCACTGCTGGACAAAGGTCTGGGTCAGTTGGCGGGATACGGAATCCTGCTGGCGGGCACTGCTTTCGATGATCAGGACGCGGGACATGGGTGAAGCCTCCATCGGGGTATGCGTAAGTCGATGGGGCGCAGATTAAATAGAGATATATCGATGAAAAAGCGCAAATAACTGCTATAACCAATCAATAAATTCGTTTATAAGCAAGCCCAGTCCCGCCATGATCGACAGGACCGGCATCACGGCGGTCACTTGGCCTGGCAGTTCAGGTCCAGGCGCAGCTTGATGATGTTGCGGTTGAATTTGACGGTCACGTTGCGGCTCTTGCCGGCGGCGACCTCCACCTTGCGCGTACGCGGTGATTCGGGACCGTTGCGAAAAACCACCGAGCACACGGCATCGGTCTTGCCGTAGTTGTTCAACTGGATCGAGCCGATGTCGGCGTCGGTATCGTAGGTGATGTAGTCGATGCCCAGGCCATTGAGTTGCTTGTCGACATCGATGGGATAGGCCCAGGCCCCAAGGGGCAGCAAGGCCAGCAGCACACAACAGAATTTTCTCATTCGGCGCTCTCCAATGCGGGAGCGCCAGCTTAGGACAAGAGGAGCCCCTCATGAAAGCGCCCCGCGTGACCCTGGATCAATGGCGCACCCTGCAGGCCGTGGTCGATCACGGTGGCTTCGCCCAAGCCGCCGAGGCCCTGCACCGTTCGCAATCCTCGGTCAGCTATACCGTGGCCCGCATGCAGGACCAGCTCGGCGTGCCGCTGCTGCGTATCGATGGGCGCAAGGCGGTGCTCACCGAGGCCGGCGGCGTGCTGCTGCGTCGCTCCCGGCAGTTGGTCAAGCAGGCCAGCCAACTCGAAGACCTGGCCCATCACATGGAGCAGGGCTGGGAAGCCGAGGTCCGCCTGGTGGTGGATGCCGCCTACCCCAATGCGCGGCTGGTCCGCGCCCTTACCGCGTTCATGCCGCAGAGCCGCGGCTGCCGCGTACGCCTGCGCGAGGAAGTGCTGTCCGGGGTCGAGGAAGTGCTGCTCGAGGGCGTTGCCGACCTGGCCATCAGCGGTTTCAACATCCCCGGCTACCTGGGGACCGAGATGAGTTCGGTGGAATTCGTCGCCGTGGCCCATCCCGAGCACGCCCTGCACCGCCTGCAACGACAACTGGCCTTCCAGGACCTGGAAAGCCAGTTGCAGGTGGTGATCCGCGACTCCGGCCGCCAGCAACCACGGGACGTGGGCTGGCTGGGCGCCGAGCAGCGCTGGACCGTGGGCAGCCTGGCCACCGCCGCCAAGTTCGTCAGCAGCGGCCTGGGTTTCGCCTGGCTGCCACGGCACATGATCGAGCGCGAGCTGAACGAAGGCCTGCTCAAGGTGCTGCCCCTGGACCAGGGCGGCAGCCGCCATCCGACCTTCTTCCTGTACTCCAACAAGGACAAACCCCTGGGCCCGGCGACGCAGATCCTCGTGGAACTGCTGCGCACCTTCGACACCGCGCCGCTGGATGCGCCGTTCGCCGCCCCCGAGCAAGCCTGAAGTCCCAACCACCAGAACAAGGAGTTCTGCCATGGCGTATTTCGAGCATGAAGGTTGCACCCTGCACTACGAAGAATACGGCCGGGGCGAGCCCCTGGTGCTGGTCCACGGCCTGGGTTCCAGCGCCCAGGACTGGGAAAAGCAGGTCCCGGAACTGGCGACCCGCTATCGCCTGATCATCCCGGACGTACGCGGCCATGGCCGCTCCGACAAGCCCCGGGAACGCTACAGCATCCCTGGATTCGCCGCCGACCTCATGGCCCTGGTCGAACACCTGGGCCTGGGGCCGGTGCACTATGTCGGGCTGTCCATGGGCGGCATGATCGGCTTCCAGCTGGCCGTGGACCAGCCGCACCTGTTCAAGAGCCTGTGCATCGTCAACAGCGCACCCGAGGTCAAGCTGCGCTCGGCCGACGACTATTGGCAGTGGTTCAAACGCTGGAGCCTGTCCCGGCTGCTGAGCATGGCGGCCATCGGCAAGGCCCTGGGCCAGCGACTGTTTCCCAAGCCGGAGCAAGCCGAGTTGCGGCAGAAGATGGCCGAACGCTGGGCAAAAAACGACAAACGTGCTTATCTCGCCAGCTTCGACGCCATCGTCGGCTGGGGAGTCCAGGAACGCCTGGGCCGTATCACCTGTCCAACCCTGGTCGTCAGCGCCGACCACGACTACACCCCGGTGGCGCTCAAGGAGGCTTACGTCAAACTGCTGCCGCACGCGCAGCTGGTGGTGATCGAGGACTCCCGGCACGCCACACCGCTTGACCAACCGCAGCGCTTCAACCAGACCCTGCTGCACTTCATCAATACAGTCGACACCACCACCCAGGATCACTGACCCATGCTGAAAAAAATCGCCCTCGCCGCCGGTTCCGTACTCTTCGCCGCCAACCTGATGGCAGCGCAACCGGCCAAGGCACCCCACGTCATGCTGGACACCAGCTTCGGCAAGATCGAGATCGAACTGGATCCGGTCAAGGCGCCGGTGTCCAGCAAGAACTTCCTCGACTACGTCGACAGCGGCTTCTACTCCAACACCATCTTCCACCGGGTGATCCCCGGCTTCATGGTCCAGGGCGGTGGCTTCACCGCGCAGATGGTGCAAAAGGACACCCGTGATCCGATCAAGAACGAAGCCTCCAACGGCCTGCACAACGTGCGCGGCACCCTGGCCATGGCCCGGACTTCGAACCCCGACTCGGCTACCAGCCAGTTCTTCATCAACGTCGCCGACAACGCCTTCCTCGATCCGGGCCGCGATGCCGGCTACGCGGTGTTCGGCAAGGTGGTGAACGGCATGGAAGTCGTGGACCAGATCGTCAATTCCCAGACCACCACCAAGCAAGGCATGCAGAACGTCCCGGTCGACCCGGTACTGATCAAGTCGGCCAAGCGCATCGACTGATCACGCAGCCTGTCCCCGACGGCGGCGCCCTACCCGGCGCCCCGTCCGCTATAGCACAGGAGAGCCCGTACAACGGGCTGCAGACCCCATGCTCTATCGTCGTTTCGAACAACTGATCGATATCTTCCGCGACACCCCCGCGACCACCCCGCCCAACCGGGTCCTGCCCTTCTATTTCCACTACATCAAGCAAGTCTGGCCGAGCTTCGTCGCCCTGCTGGTGGTGGGCCTGTTCGTGGCGCTGATCGAGGTGTCGCTGTTCAGCTACCTGAGCACCATCATCGACCTGGCCCAGGGCACGCCCAGCGTCCAGGTCTTCAGCGACCATGGCCTGGAGCTGGCCTGGATGGCGGTGGTGGCGCTGTTGCTGCGCCCGCTGATGGTCGGCCTGCACGACCTGCTGATGCACCAGACCATCACCCCCGGCATGACCAGCCTGATCCGCTGGCAGAACCACAGCTATGTGCTGCGCCAGAGCCTGAACTTCTTCCAGAACGACTTCGCCGGGCGCATCGCCCAGCGCATCATGCAGACCGGCTACTCGCTGCAGGATTCCTCGGTGCAGGTGATCGACGCCCTGTGGCACGTGACCATCTATGCGGTCGGCGCCCTGGTGCTGTTCGCCGATGCCGACTGGCGCCTGATGATCCCGCTGCTGCTGTGGATCGTCGGTTTCATCGGCGCCATGCGGTTCTTCGTGCCGCGCATCCAGAAACGCTCGGTCGATGCCTCCGACGCCCGCTCCAAGCTCATGGGGCGGATCGTCGACGGCTACACCAACATCGCTACCCTGAAACTGTTCGCCCATACCCATTTCGAGCAGAGCTACGCCCGCGAGGCCATCGCCGAACAGACCGAGAAAAGCCAGTTGGCCGGTCGCGTGGTGACCTCCATGGACGTCACCATCACCACCCTCAACGGCCTGTTGATCGCCGGCACCACGGGCCTGGCCCTGTGGTTGTGGAGCCAGTCGCTGATCAGCGCCGGGGCCATCGCCCTGGCCACCGGCCTGGTGATCCGCATCGTCAACATGTCCGGCTGGATCATGTGGGTGATCAACGGCATCTTCGAGAACATCGGCATGGTCCAGGACGGCCTGCAGACCATCGCCCAGCCACTGCAACTGACCGACCGCGAACAGGCGCCCAAGCTCGAAGTGACCCGAGGCGGGGTGAACTTCGAGCATGTCGAGTTCCACTACGGCAAGGCCAACAAGGTCATCAGCGATCTCAACCTGCACATCCGTCCCGGGGAAAAGATCGGCCTGATCGGCCCCTCCGGGGCGGGCAAGTCGACCCTGGTCAACCTGCTGCTGCGCCTCTATGACCTGCAGGGCGGGCAGATCCTGATCGACGGCCAGGACATCGCCGGGGTGACCCAGGAAAGCCTGCGCGAGCGCATCGGCATGATCACCCAGGACACCTCGCTGCTGCACCGTTCGATCCGTGACAACCTGCTCTACGGACGTCCCGACGCCACTGACGAGGAACTCTGGGAAGCCGTGCACAAGGCCCGCGCCGACGAGTTCATCCCGCTGCTATCCGACGCCCAGGGCCGCACCGGCTTCGACGCCCACGTGGGTGAGCGCGGGGTCAAGCTGTCCGGCGGCCAGCGCCAGCGCATCGCCATCGCCCGGGTGCTGCTCAAGGACGCGCCGATCCTGATCATGGACGAAGCCACCTCGGCCCTGGACTCGGAAGTCGAAGCGGCGATCCAGGAAAGCCTGGAGACCCTGATGCAGGGCAAGACCGTGATCGCCATCGCCCACCGGCTCTCCACCATCGCCCGCATGGACCGCCTGGTGGTGCTGGAACAGGGGCGCATCGCCGAGACCGGCACCCATGCCGAACTGCTGGCCCACGGCGGCCTGTATGCGCGACTGTGGCAACACCAGACCGGCGGCTTCGTCGGCGTCGATTGATGCCTACAGGTGCGT
>NZ_JBJJLO010000185.1:0-7079 GCF_046230915.1 Pseudomonas sp. KCJK8993 | reverse complement strand
GACATCAAGGTTACAACCAGGTGAACGCCCGGCCGATTCGCTCGCACGGCCTGCGCCGATGCTGCCTAAAGCGGCACATCCGTTTTATACTCCGGGCCTAACCTCAGGGCATGACCCCATGAGAGAACAAGCCGAGGAGTTTCCTGCGATGCGCTGGAGCCGTTATCTAGTTCCACTGTTTATGAGTGCCGGCGTGACGCTGGCTCCCCTGGCCGTCCAGGCGGCGGAGGAGGATCCGTGGGAAGGTGTCAACCGCCCGATCTTCACCTTCAACGATACCTTGGACACCTATGCCTTGAAACCATTGGCCCAAGGCTACCAGGCGGTCACGCCGCAGTTTCTGGAGGACGGCATCCACAACATGTTTCGCAACGTCGGTGACGTCGGCAACCTGGTCAACGACGTCTTGCAGGCCAAGCCCCATGCCGCCGGTGTCGATACCGCGCGCCTGCTGATGAATACCACCCTGGGCCTGGCCGGCTTCTTCGATGTCGGCACCAAGATGGGCTTGCAGCGCAACGACGAAGACTTCGGCCAGACCCTGGGCTACTGGGGCGTGGAAAGCGGTCCCTACGTGATGCTGCCGCTGCTGGGGCCCAGCACCTTGCGTGATGCGCCGGGCAAGTTCGTCGACAGCTACACCGAGCCTTATCGCTACATCAACGATGTTCCGGCCCGCAACATCGCCATGGGCGTGAACGTGGTCGACAGCCGTGCCAGCCTGCTGGCGGCGGACAAGCTGATCCGCGGCGACAAATACACCTTCATTCGCAATGCTTATCTGCAAAACCGCGAATTCAAGGTCAAGGATGGCAAGGTCGAAGACGATTTCTAGTATTTTCGAGGCTCTTGCGTTAACGAAAAGGCGGCCATGGGGCCGCCTTTTTCATGGGCTTTTTCACTGCAAGCAGGGTTAATTCATTTTAAGGATTGTAAGGCCAAGTTTCTGCCCGCCACCGTCCAGAGGCTTGATCCACACCACTTCGGTATCCGCCTCCAGTCCTCGAAGCGCCGTGTGCTCCGAATCGATGCGCACGCTCACTTGATCGCCGACCTGGAACGAGCGCGGTGCCTGGACTTGCATGCCACCGCTGGAAAGATCGATGCAGACTGCTTCGATCACTTGTCCCTGGTGGATCAGGCTGATCTCGGCATCTACTCGCATGCGGATGTAATCGCGCTTTTCGCTATAGTCACGCTGATTCTGATTCATGGGGTCCATCCTGCAATTGAGTAGCGGTTTTAACGGTTTTTATAACTCTCGGTGATTTGTGGTGTAAAGACGCCAAGCGACCATCGGCATGAGCTTGAAACGCCCCGCGGATGGGAGTACCGTCTGCGCCTTAGAAGGGCACCTCTGACGGTCGGGCGTGCAGGATTCAAGATCCTGGCCTTGTCGGAGTGGCTAGAAAGCGAATCCAGTAGCATGCCTCTGGCTCATGGCCAAGCTAGCTACGCCAACCCAATTCTGGCGCCGTTTGCCCACATGCAAAAAACCAGTGCCACGCTGCTGATAATCGATGACGACGAAGTAGTACGCGCGAGTCTCGCGGCCTATTTGGAAGACAGTGGCTTCAGCGTACTGCAGGCTGCCAATGGCCAGCAGGGTCTTCAGGTATTCGAGCGCGATAAACCCGACCTGGTGATCTGCGATCTGCGCATGCCCCAGATGGGCGGTCTCGAACTCATCCGCCAGGTGACGGAACTGTCGTCGCAAACCCCCGTGATCGTGGTTTCAGGCGCTGGCGTGATGAACGATGCGGTGGAAGCCCTGCGCCTGGGCGCGGCGGACTATCTGATCAAGCCTCTGGAAGACCTGGCGGTACTCGAGCATTCCGTGCGCCGGGCGCTGGATCGTGCTCGCCTGCTGCTGGAGAACCAGCGCTACCGGGAAAAGCTCGAAGCGGCCAACCGTGAGCTGGAAGCCAGCCTGAACCTGCTCCAGGAAGACCAGAATGCCGGGCGCCAGGTGCAGATGAACATGCTGCCCACCAGCCCCTGGTCGGTCGATGGCTTCAGCTTCGCTCACCAGATCATCCCGTCGCTCTACCTGTCGGGGGATTTTGTCGACTACTTTCGTGTAGACGAGCGCCGGGTGGCGTTCTACCTGGCTGATGTTTCCGGTCATGGGGCGTCTTCGGCTTTTGTCACCGTATTGTTGAAGTTCATGACTACGCGCCTGCTGTTCGAGTCCAAGCGCAATGGCACCTTGCCGGAGTTCAAGCCGTCGCAGGTGCTGGGCCATATCAACCGGGGCCTGATCAGTTGTAAGCTGGGTAAACACGTCACGATGGTCGGTGGAGTCATCGACGAGGAGACTGGTTTGCTGACCTATAGCATTGGCGGGCACCTGCCGTTGCCAGTGTTGTATACACCAGGCAGCGTGCGCTATCTGGAAGGGCGCGGTCTGCCGGTAGGTCTGTTCGACGAAGCGACCTATGAAGACCACATCCTGGAATTGCCACCTGTGTTCAGCCTGTCGCTGATGTCCGATGGCATCCTGGACCTTTTGACCGAGCCTACACTCAAAGAGAAAGAAGCGGCCTTGCCTGAACGGGTGAAGGCTGCGGGCGGCAGCCTGGATGGCCTGCGGCAAGTTTTTGGATTGGCCACGCTAGGGGAGATGCCGGATGATATCGCCCTGTTAGTGTTGAGCAGGAACCTTTGATGAGTACCGGTAGAATCCAGTTCGCCGAGCAGGACGGCACTTTTGTCCTGAAATTCGTCGGTGAAGTGCGCCTGACCCTGTGTTCGGCGTTGGATGCGACTATTGAGCGGATCTTCACTGCGCTGAACTTTTCGGCGATCGTGATCGACCTGACGGAAACCCGCAGCATCGACAGCACTACCCTCGGCTTGCTGGCCAAGTTGTCGATCCTGTCGCGGCAGAAGGTTGGCCTGTTGCCCACCGTCGTCACCACCCACGAGGACATCACCCGGCTTCTGCAGTCGATGGGGTTCGACCAGGTGTTCAACATCGTCGATCGCCCAGTGCCGTGCCCGGAGTGCCTGACCGACCTGCCGTCCCAGGACCAGTCGGAAGAAGTGGTGCGGATCAAGGTGTTGGAGGCGCACAAGATCCTCATGGGATTGAACGATTCCAACCGTGAAGCCTTCCATGACCTGGTGAATGCCCTGGAGCGTCACTGACCGCCTGAAGCTGGCCGATGAAAAAGGGCGAACCCGTGAGGGTTCGCCCTTTTTGCGTTCATGCCTTTCGTTCACTCAGAGCTTGGCGGCCAGCAGCGCCTCGAGCTTCTCCTGGTCCCGGGCGAACTGGCGAATACCTTCGGCCAGTTTTTCGGTGGCCATGGCGTCTTCATTGGATGCCCAGCGGAACTGCGCTTCGTTGAGGCTCTGACGAGCTTCGCCGGTCTTGCCTAGACTCAGCTTGCGCTCCAGCTTGCCTGTGTCGGCTGCCAGTTTTTCGATCAGGTCCGGGCTGATGGTCAGGCGATCGCAGCCTGCCAATTGCTCGATCTGGTTGAGGTTGCGGAAGCTGGCGCCCATGACCACGGTCTTGTAGTCGTTGGCCTTGTAGTAGTTGTAGATACGGGTCACCGATTGCACGCCTGGATCGTCGGAGCTGGTGTAGTCATTGCCGGTGGCCTTCTTGTACCAGTCGTAGATCCGACCCACGAATGGCGAGATCAGGAATACCCCGGCATCCGCGCAAGCCACTGCCTGGGCGAAGGAGAACAGCAGTGTCAGGTTGGTCTGGATGCCTTCGCGTTCCAGCTTCTCGGCGGCCCGGATGCCTTCCCAGGTGGAAGCGATCTTGATCAGCACTCGATCGCGACCTACACCGGCCTTTTCGTACAGGTCGATCAGGCGATGGGCTCGCTTGAGCATGGCATTGGTGTCGAAAGACAAGCGGGCGTCGACCTCGGTGGAGATCCGGCCCGGGATCACCTTGAGGATCTCCTGGCCCACGGCAACGCCAAAACGGTCGCTGGCCAGGCCGACATCGCCCTTGCAATCGCCGACGCTGGTGCCGAGCAGGTCGGCATAACCGGGAATGGCCGCAGCCTTGAGCAGCAGCGAGGGGTTGGTGGTGGCATCCACCGGCTTGACTCGGGCGATGGCGTCGAAGTCGCCGGTGTCGGCCACCACGGTGGTGATTTTCTTCAGTTGTTCCAGCTTGGAAGTCATGAGCGTGCTCTGTCCTATGGGTCTGATGACATTACCCGAGCGCTGGCAGGCGCTCAAGGGCGCGGAATGCTTGCGATGGCCCCGAAAACCATGACCTGAAAACAGATGTTTGAATGTCGGGACACGGTCCAGATAAATACGATGCCAAAACCCGGATCAGGTTCAACCCGCCTGACGCCTAGCGTCCTTCCAGCAATTGGCCGGCCTGGTCCAGCAGGGCCAGCGGATCCTTGGTCTTGTGGATATCCACCGACAACAGCTGGCGGAACTTGCGCGCCCCGGGGAAGCCGCTTCCCAGGCCCAGGACATGGCGAGTGACATGGTGCATGGCGCCACCGCTGGCCAGGTGTTCGGCAATGTAGGGCCGCAATTGCGCCAGGGCCTCGGCCCGGGAAATCACCGGCTCGCCGCTGTTGAACAGTTGCTGATCCACCTCCGCCAGCAGATAGGGGTTGTGGTAGGCCTCGCGGCCCAGCATCACCCCATCGAAGGTCTGCAGATGTTCATGGCAGGCCTCCAGGGTCTTGATCCCGCCATTGAGGATGATCTCGAGCTGCGGGAAGTCCGCCTTCAGTTGCGCTGCCACTTCGTAGCGCAACGGCGGGATCTCGCGGTTCTCCTTGGGGGACAGGCCTTCAAGGATCGCGATCCGGGCATGCACGGTAAAGCTCGTGCAGCCGGCCTCATGCACCTGCCCAACGAAATCGCATAGTTCTGCATAGCTGTCCCGGCCGTTGATACCGATCCGATGCTTGACCGTCACCGGGATCGACACCGCGTCGCGCATCGCCTTTACACAATCGGCCACCAGCGCCGGATGAGCCATCAGGCAAGCGCCGATCATGTTGTTCTGCACGCGGTCGCTGGGGCAGCCAACGTTGAGGTTGACCTCATCGTAGCCATGCTCCTGGGCCATTCGCGAGCAGGCGGCGAGGTCCGCCGCAGTGCTGCCGCCCAACTGCAGCGCCAGCGGATGTTCGGACTGGTGATAGCGCAGGAAGCGCTCATGATCGCCGTTGAGCAAGGCGCCCGTTGTGACCATCTCGGTATAGAGCAGGGTGTGCTTGGACAGCAGTCGCAGGAAATACCGGCAGTGGCGGTCAGTCCAATCCATCATCGGTGCCACGCTGAAGCGGCGAGATGGCTCGGAGCGGGAATGGCTAGTGTTTACGGGCGCTTCAGGTTTTTCTGAATTCATTGAGACTGATCTTTTATACAGCAGTTTAAACCCGTTTTACCTTGTTTTTTAAGGTTGCTTGCTACAATGTAGCAAGTGAATTCGGCAATGTAGCAACTGGAAATGGGCACGATCACAGCACGTAAGCGCAAGGACAACTCGACAGCCTACACGGCGCAAATTCGGATCAATCGGGATGGCAAAACAGTTTATCAGGAAAGCCAAACCTTCGACCGTAAGCAGGTCGCTCAGGCCTGGATCAAGCGCCGTGAAACTGAGCTAGCCCAGCCAGGCGCTATTGAGCGGGCTAGCAGGAAGGGGATGACGATCAGAAAGATGATCGAGCAGTACCTGGATGAGTACGAGAAGATCCGCCCGCTGGGGAAGACAAAGCGCGCCACCTTGAATGCAATCAAGGATACCTGGTTGGGCGATCTCGACGATTCGGCGCTCACCAGTCAGAAGCTGGTCGAGTTTGCTCAGTGGCGGATGGGGCAGGAGGGCGGTGGCGTACAGGCGCAGACGGTCGGTAACGACTTGTCGCACCTGGGGGCAGTGTTGTCTGTAGCGCGGCCAGCTTGGGGCTATCAGGTAGATCCGCTGGCTATGCCAGATGCCCGTAAAGTGCTGCGCAAACTCGGCATGGTTAGCAAGAGTAAGGAGCGCAACCGCCGGCCGACGCTGGATGAGCTGGACAAGCTCATGGTGCATTTCACTGAAATACTAACGCGCCGTCCGGATTCAATCCCCATGCCGAAGCTGGTCGCCTTTGCCATTTTTTCAACTAGACGGCAGGAGGAGATAACACGGATTCGTTGGAGCGATCTCGATGAGTCTCGACAAGCCGTCCTGGTACGCGACATGAAAAATCCAGGACAGAAAATCGGCAACGATGTGTGGTGTCATTTGCCAGACGAGGCGTGGGCAATTCTGCAAAGTATGCCCAGAACAGAGAGGGAGATTTTCCCCTACAACGCTAAGTCGGTATCTGCGTCATTCACCCGGGCGTGCCCAATGGTCGGTGTCGAGGACTTGCACTTTCATGACCTGCGTCATGAGGGGGTGAGTCGTCTGTTCGAGATGGACTGGGATATTCCCCGTGTGTCGAGTGTTTCGGGTCATCGCGACTGGAACTCATTGAGACGATATACCCACCTTCGAGGAAGAGGAGATAGCTATAGAGGGTGGAAATGGGTAGGCGTTATGGAGTGACTGCCTCCATGGGGGGATGGCGTAACAGGTGATTGCATATTGAGATCACCATCTAAAAAGAGTAGGTTGCTTTGCAACAATGAAGCTACTTAACGTCGTTGAAGGACTGTGTTGTGAAAGGAATCAAGCCATTTTTAGTACTGCGTTACTCGCTGGTCGAAAATAAGCAAGGTGCTCTCGTTCCCTCTCCCTTACCTAAACCCAAGGGCGCGGTTGTGGTGCCAGCTCTTCAGGATGATGGTCGTGAGTTCGTCAAAAACAAGGTTCGCTATAGTTTTGTAGGATTTTCATATGCCGAGCCCATCGCTGATGAATTTCCCAAAGGCCGATTTCTGGTAGGGAAGACAGCTAAGCATAAGTTGACCAAAGTTGGTGATAAGGTCCCTGGTGATATAGTCGCCCACGACGCTGATAATTGGGTTCCGGTTATTACTGTGGTCGATACTGTGGGTCAGTACATTTTTGTACAGCATGATTGGCGCTTTGGTACTGATGAGCAAATCGCAAACGCTATTCAGGCGGGTCTTAGAGAGCCAAT
>NZ_JBJJLO010000184.1:0-7344 GCF_046230915.1 Pseudomonas sp. KCJK8993 | reverse complement strand
GCCACCTGGCTGGCCTGGGACGCGGGCTTCTTCTGCACGGTTTCGACACCGTTCTTCAGTGCCACGATCTCGGCCATCAGCGACAAGGCGATCTCCGCCGGGGTATGGCTGCCGATATGCAAGCCCACCGGCCCGTGCAGACGCCCGATAGCCTGGGCCGACAGCCCCAGCAGCGCCAGGTTGTCCCGGCGCTTGCGACTGTTGGCCCGGGAGCCCAGCGCACCGACGTAGAAGGCCCGGGAGTCGAGCGCCGTGAGCAAGGCCATGTCGTCCAGGCGTGGATCATGGGTCAGGGCCACCACCGCGGTGCGCTCATCAGGCTCGATACTCGATACCGCATCGTCGGGCATGCCGGCGACAAACCGTCCGTCCTCCGCGTCCCAGCCCTGCACGAACTCCCGCCGTGGATCGCAGACCAGCACCTCGAAGTCCAGCAGGCGGGCCATTTGCGCCACGTACCGGGACAGCTGCCCGGCGCCGATCAACAGCAAGCGCCAGCGCGGGCCGTAGATCGCCCGCAAGATGGCTCCGTCGAACGCCAGCTCATCGCTCTTGCGCGCCGGCTCGAGCCGCACCTCGCCGGTGGCCAGGTTCAGTTCCCGGGCCACGATCTGGTGCGCCTGGCACCGCTCGAGCAGTTCGGCGACCCAGGCCGGATCGCCGACCCGCTCCTCGGTCAGGCGCAGGGTGCCGCCACACGGCAAGCCGAAACGCGCCGCCTCCTCCAGGGTCACGCCATAGGTCACCAACTGGACCGGCGGCCCCTGCATGGCCAGGCGCCCATCGCCCAGGCGCGCGATCAGGTCGTCCTCGATGCAGCCACCGGACACCGAGCCGATCACCACCCCGTCATCGCGCAGCGCCAGCATGGCGCCTGGCGGTCGCGGCGCGCTGCCCCAGGTCTGGACCACGCTGTACAGCACCACCGCCCGGCCGGCGCGCCGCCACTCCAGGACACTGCGCAAGACATTCAGGTCGACGCTGTCCATCAGGCGCTCGCCTGCTGCCAGCCCTGCAGCTGGTAGCGCACCGGCAAGTTGCGGATGCGCTTGCCGGTAGCGGCGAAGATCGCATTGCACAACGCCGGGGCGATCGGCGGCACACCGGGCTCGCCGACGCCACCCAGCGGCACCTCCCCGGGCGGTGTCACCAGGTGCACTTGCACCTCCTTCGGCGCCAGGGACATGCGTGCCACTTCGTACATGTGGAAGTTGTCCTGCTGGACCTTGCCGTCCTTGAAGCTGATTTCCCCCAGCACCGCGTTGCCCAGGCCCATGACACAAGCCCCCTCGAACTGCGAGCGGATACGCTCGGGGTTGATCTGCGGACCACAATCCACGGCGATATCGGCCTTGTGCACGATCAGGGTGCCATCGCCCTTGACCTCCACCTCGATCACCGCTGCCACGTAGGTCACGAAGCTGTAGTGCACCGCCAGCCCCAGGCCGCGGCCCTTGGGTAGTTCACGTCCCCAACCGGCGGCCTTGGCGGCGGTTTCCAGCACCGTGCGCAGGCGCGCGGTGTCGATGGGATAGCGCTCGGGGGACTCGCCATAGTTCCACTCCTCGCTCAAGGTTCGCGGATCGATCTGCCGATCAGGCCCCAGCAGCCGCAACTGGTACTTCAGCGGATCCTCGCCGGCCTTGTGGGCCAGTTCGTCGACGAAGCTCTGGATCGCGAAGCCATGGGGAATGTTCGACACCGAGCGATACCAGCCAACCCGGGTGTGGGCAGCCGCCTCGGGGTTCTCCAGGCGCACGTTGGGAATGGCATAGGCCATGTTGGTAAAACCCATGCCCAGCTCGAAAGCCGCCTCATGGTTCATGCCCGGGGCGAACAAGGCCGTGATGCTCGGCGCCACGGTGCGGTGCAGCCAGGCCGCAGGCATGCCGTCCTTGTTCAACCCGGCCTTGAGGTATTCGGCCGACACGGTGTGGAAATACGAGTTGTGGATATCGTCTTCGCGGGTCCACTGCACCCGCACCGCCTTGCCGGGAAAGGCCTTGGCCAGGATCGCCGCCTCGATGATGAAGTCAGGCTTGGACTTGCGACCGAAGCCACCACCCAGCAGGGTGACGTTCACCGTGACCTGGTCGAAACCGATCCCCAGCCGCTCGGCGATGCGTTCGCGGGTCACCTGGGGCGCCTGGCTCGGCGCCCAGGCCTCGCAGCGACCGTCCTGGAAGCGCGCCACGGCCACCATCGGCTCCATGGGCGCCTGGGCCAGGTGCGGCAGGTAGTAGGTAGCCTCCAGGCTGCCGTCGGCGCTGCCCAGGGCCTGCTCGAGGTTGCCGGTGCTGCGCACCACCTTGCCCGGCTGGTGCGCGGCCGCCTCCAGTTCCTTGCGGTAATCGATGGAGTTGTAGCCGGCGTTGACCCCATCCTCCCACTCGAGCTTCAACGCCTCGCGGCCCTTGATCGCCGCCCAGGTGTTGCTCGCCACCACCGCGACCCCGCCCAGGGGCTGGAACTCCGAGGGCAAGGGCCGGTTTTCGATGGGGATGACCTTGATCACCCCCGGCACCTTCAGCGCGGCGCTGTCATCGACGGACTTGAGCTTGCCGCCATAGACCCGGGGCCGGGCCACCACGGCGAACAGCATGCCTTCGAAGTGCACGTCGGCGCCGTACACCGCACGGCCATTGACGATGTCCTGGCCATCGATCGCCCGGGTCGCTTCCTTGCCGATGTAGCGGAACTGCGAAGCCGACTTCAGCCGCAGGCTGTCCCGCGGCGGTACCGCCAGGGCCCCGGCAGCGACGGCCAGGGCGCCGTAGCCCAGTTCCCGCCCACTGGGCTGGTGGACCACCTTGTGCAACTGCGCCCGGCACTCCGCCAGCGGCACCTGCCACTGGGCCGCCGCCGCTTGCTCAAGCATGGTTCGCGCAGCCGCGCCGCAACGCCGCATGGGCTCGTACCAATGGCGCATGCTGCGCGAGCCATCGGTGTCCTGGTTGCCATAACGCGCCTCGTCACCCGGCGCCTGCCTGACCTTGACCAGGGCCCAGTCGGCTTCCAGTTCGTCGGCCACCACCATGCTCAGACTGGTACGCACGCCCTGGCCCATTTCCGAGCGGTTGCAGGTCACCGTCACGCTGCCATCGGCATCGATGCTGACATAGACCTTGGGATCGTCGACCCAGCCGTGGGGCATGCCGTCGGCGCCGAACTTCTTGTCCTCGGCAAAGGCATCCTGCCAACCCCAACTGGCGGCCAGCACCAGGGCACCGGTGGCGCCCACGCCTTTGAGAAAACTCCGGCGACTCAAGTTGGCCAGGGTGAAATCAGTAGGTAGAGGACTCATGCCTTGGCCTCCTGCAATTGGCCGGCAGCGCGGCGGATCGCGGTCTTGATCCGGTTGTAGGTGCCGCAGCGGCAGATATTGCCGAGCATCGCCTCCTCGATCTGTTCGTCACTGGGGTTGGGGTGGGTCTTGAGCAGCGCGGTGGCGGACATGATCTGCCCGCCCTGGCAATAGCCGCACTGGGCCACCGCGGTGTCCAGCCAGACCTGCTGTACCAGTTGGCCCACCGGATCGTTGTGCAGGTTGTCGATGGTGCTGACGTTCTTGCCCAGCACCGAGCCGACCGGGGTGATGCAACTGCGGGCAGGATCGCCGTCGATATGGATGGTGCAGGCACCACACAAGCCCATGCCGCAGCCGAACTTGGTGCCGTTGTAGCCGATCACGTCGCGGATCGCCCACAACAGGGGCATATCCTCGCTGACGTCCAGTGGATGGTCTTGTCCGTTGAGTTTCAGGGTAATCATGGGCACGCCCGCATTCTATGGAGGGATGGGGTCGAACCATCTGTCGCGCGGCACCGCGACCGCAGGGCACGCAGATCGGTTCAGGCTAATCGGGCTCTCTTGTGAAGTTCGAGCTTCACCGGACCCTTGGGCACAGCAAGAAGCACATTCTTAGCCTGCTAAGTTAAGCCCTAATTAAGCAAAAAGCCTTGCCCGAACGTCATTCGGCCAAGGCTTTTTTGCATTACAGGGCAGGCGAACGATCATGCCCCGTAGAGATTGGGCTCCATCTCCAGTTCGACACCGAAGCGCTCGGCGATGTCGCGCTGGATCCTCTGGGCCAACGCCAACAACTGCCGTCCGCTGGCGTTGCCGTAGTTGACCAGCACCAGCGACTGCAAGCGATGGACCCCGGCATCGGCCTCGCGAAAGCCCTTCCAGCCTGCCTGCTCGA
This sequence comes from Pseudomonas sp. KCJK8993, assembly GCF_046230915.1. NCBI lineage: Bacteria > Pseudomonadati > Pseudomonadota > Gammaproteobacteria > Pseudomonadales > Pseudomonadaceae > Pseudomonas > Pseudomonas sp. KCJK8993. Next base: position 3,140 of record NZ_JBJJLO010000184.1, on the reverse strand, counting down.
TCAGCCAGCCGGCCGCCAGCTTCATCTGCCCATCCGCCTGGGGGTAGGCCACCAAGCCTGGGTGCGCCTGGCGAATGCGCTCCGCCAGCGCCGCCGGCACCACCGGGTTCTTGAAGAAGCTGCCGGCATTGCCCAGCACCGCCGGGTCCGGGAGCTTCTCGCTGCGGATGCTGCAAATCGCCCGACTGACATCGCTGGCAGTGGGCTGCTCGACGCCCTGCTCCACCAGGCGCTGGCGTACCGGGCCGTACTCAAGGTGCAGATGCCCGGCCCGGCTCAGGGCAAAACGCACCCGCAGGATCAGCCAACGACCGACCTCCTGCTTGAACAGGCTGTCACGGTAGGCGAACCGGCACTGCTGCAGGTCGAACTCGCGCAGCTCGCCGGTCTGCCGATCGAGGGCGGTCAGGCCGGCGAACACGTCCTTGATCTCGACGCCATAGGCACCGATGTTCTGCATCGGCGCGGCACCGACGGTGCCGGGAATCAGGCTGAGGTTTTCCAATCCCGACAAGCCCTGCGCCAGGGTCCACTGGACGAAGGGGTGCCAGGCCTCCCCGGCTTCGGCTTCCACCACCACCCGCTGCCCATCGTCCTCGAGCAGGCGGATACCGCGGCTGGCCATGCGCAGCACCAGGGCCTGGATATCCCCGGCCAGCAGCAGGTTGCTGCCACCACCGATCACCAGCAATGGCAACTGGTGCTCGCGACTGTAGTCCAGGGCCTCACGGACATCGGCGTCATCATGGGCCTGGGCGAACAACCGGGCCTTGACCTCGACCCCGAAGCTGTTGAACGGCTTGAGCGACACATCGGATTGGATGACCAGGCTCATAGGCGTCCCTGCAATTCGATCACCAGGCGGTCACAGGCAGCTTCGATCAGGTCCAGCACTTGCTCGAAACCCTTTTCACCGTCGTAGTACGGGTCCGGCACCTCGTCGCGCACCGCCTCGTAGCGGCGCAGGAACAGGTCCAGCTCGGCCTTGCCATTGGCCGGTTGCAGGGCCTTGAGGTTGCGCAGGTTGCTCTGGTCCATGGCGAAGATCAGGTCATAGCACGCGAAGTCGGCGCTGCTGACCTGCTGCGCCCGTTGCGCCGACAGGTCGTAGCCGCGCTGCAACGCCGCCCGCTGGCTGCGGGCATCCGGCGCCTTGCCGACGTGCCAGTCGCTGGTGCCGGCGGAAGCCACTTGCACCTGGTCGGCAAGACCAGCTGCACGCAGTTTGTGGCGCAACACGCCTTCGGCGGTGGGTGAGCGACAGATGTTGCCCAGGCAGACGAACAGGACCCGCATCAGGCCTCCAACAGGCGTCGGACGCGCTCGAGGTCTTCGGCGGTATCCACACCGGTGGGCGGGGCTTCGAGGGCATCGGCCACATGGATGCGCACGCCGTGCCACAAGGCCCGCAGTTGCTCCAGGGACTCGGTGTTCTCCAGCCAGCAAGGCCCCCAGTTGACGAAGTCATGGAGGAAACCGGCACGGTAGGCGTAGATGCCGATATGACGGCGGTAGGGCACGCCGGCGGGCAGTTCGTCGCGATTGCGGGCAAAGGCGTCACGGGCCCAAGGCAGGGTCGAGCGGCTGAAGGTCAGCGCCAGGCCGTTGAGGTCGCTGACCACCTTGACCACGTTGGGGTTGAACAGGGTCTGTGCATCCTCGATCGGCTCGGCCAGGGTGGCCATGCGCGCTTCGGGATGGGCCGCCAGGTTGGCCGCCACCTGGTCGATCACCGCCGGCGGGATCAGCGGCTCGTCACCCTGGACGTTGACCACGATGGCGTCCGCCGCCAGCCCCAGCTGGGTGGCGACCTCGGCCAGGCGGTCGGTGCCGGAGTTGTGGTCTTCACGGGTCAGCAGCGCTTCGGCGCCAAAGCCCTGGCACGCATCGACGATACGCTGGTCGTCGGTAGCCACCACCACGCGCTCGGCGCGGCTCTTGCGGGCCTGTTCCCAGACCCACTGGACCATCGGCTTGCCGGCGATCATCTGCAGCGGCTTGCCCGGCAAGCGGGTGGAGGCGAAACGCGCCGGGATGACAACGGTGAAGGCGCTGGTCATTTGTCCAGGCGCTCCTCGGTGGTCAGGGTGCGAGCCTCGCTTTCGAGCATCACCGGGATGCCGTCGCGGATCGGATAGGCCAGGCCGGCGCCCTTGCTGATCAGCTCGGTCTTGTCGGCGCTGAGTTTGAGAGGGCCCTTGCAGATCGGGCAGGCCAGGATGTCGAGCAGTTTGGTGTCCATGAGGGTTTCCCTGGATAGCAGCGGTTTAAGGCAATAGACGGTCAGGCAGCAGGCGCATCAACTGGGTGTCGAACCAGGCGACGAAGGCTGGCGATGGCACCGCGTCGACCGCCAGGTACCACCAGTGGGCCGCCGCGAACTCGCGGCACTTGACCGCATCTTTCTCGGTCATGACCAGCGGCAACGACGGGGTGAAGGCCAAGGCCTGCGCACTGTATTGGGCATGGTCGGCAAATGCATGGGGGACAGGTCGCAAGTGTAGCGTTTCAAGGGTATTGAAGAAACGCTGGGGGTTGCCGATGCCGGCCACCGCGTGCACCGCTTGCCCCGGGGTGAAATGCGCCAGCGGACGGCGCTCGCCGCTTTGCAGGTTGACCATCGCCGAAGGCTGGAGCTCAAAGGCGAAACCATCGTCGCGATCGGCAGCGGCACCGTTGTACAGCACGGCATCCACACTGTGCAGGCGCTCCACCGGCTCGCGCAGCGGGCCGGCCGGCAGGCAGCGGCGATTGCCCAGGCCGCGGGCCGCGTCGATCAGCACCAGCTCCAGGTCGCGGGCCAGGCGGTAATGCTGCAGGCCATCGTCGGAGAGAATCAGGTCCAGCGGCTCGGCGGCGAGCAGGGCTTGCACCGCGCGGCTGCGATCGGGATCGATCATCAATGGCACGCCGCAGCGCTGGACGATCAGCAGCGGTTCGTCGCCCGCCACCTCGGCGCTGTCCGTGGCCGTGACCCGCCAGGGCAACTGGGCTGGCTTGGCGCCATAACCACGGCTGACCACGCCGACCCGCAGGCCGAGGCGCTGGCAATGCTCCACCAGCCACAGGATCAACGGAGTCTTGCCGGTACCACCGACCGTGATGTTGCCCACCACCACCAGGGGCACCGGCGGCTGGTA
>NZ_JBJJLO010000183.1:0-7425 GCF_046230915.1 Pseudomonas sp. KCJK8993 | reverse complement strand
CCGTTTCCGCCCTGCCCGAGACGATCATGCCGAACAGTTGATCCTGACCGCCGCATGCGGCATTGAGCGCCATGGCCCAGGCCGTGGCCGCGACCGCCGACACAGTGGTGCCGGCACGCAGGCCGATCTCGCCGATGGCCTGCACCAGCTCGGCAGGCAGGCGCTTCTGGAAACACGCATGCCGCACTGGGGCCAGCGAGGGTTCGGCCAAACCGTCGGAAACGAGTGTCGCTGCCCGGACAGGTTCCAGCAGTTCGGCCCAGAGCGACCGATCCTGTTCCCCGAGCCGGAATTTCTCCTGATCGGCGATGTAGCTTGCGTAGGCATCGACGGAGGCAGGCACTGCGCCGAGGGCCTCGCTCATCAAGGGAAACACCGAGGCACCGTCCATGATCAGATGGTGCGCGCTGAGGACGAACTGATAATCGGCGCCGCCCAGGCTGAACAGGTGCAGCCGGTAGAGCGCCGGCCGGTCCAGCGCAAAGCCAGCCTGCCGGTCTTCGTCCAGGAACGCCTCGAGGCGGTTGCGTTGCCCTGGCTCGTCCATGGACGACAGGTCCGTGTCCGTCCAGCTCAAGGGGGCGTCCGGAACGACCCGCCTGACCGGCTGGCCGGACGCCCCGAGAACGAATGCGCTGCGCAGCAGCTCGTGACGCTCGTGCACCTTGCGCCAACCGGCTTCCAGCGACTTACCGGCATCCGGCAATGTCATGCGGAAGGAATATTGAAGGACATAGGTGTTGCGGTGCCTGGCACGCAGGGACTGCACGAAGATCCCCCGCTGGGCAGGAGACAGGCGCGAAAGGGCCTCGGCCTGCTCCGCTTCACACTGTCGGCCTGCGCCGCTCGGAAGCGGCGCCGAATCCTTGGCTCGGACGGCCTTGAGCAGACCTGCGGCGGTCGGGTTGCGAAACACATCCCCCAGCGTGAAGACATGGCCGAGCGCCTTCGCCCGGGCGATGAACTGTAGCGCGAGGATGGAGTCCGCGCCTTGCCTGAATACGTCATCGGCGGGCTGCAGGGCCGGGTTGCGCAACAGCTCGCGCCATACATCGAGCAGCTCGCGGCCGTCCCTGGCGTCCTTCTCTGCGGCGGCCGGCGAAACGACGGCCGACGGCGTGTCGTTGGCAATGGCCGCGAGCCGCTTCTTGTCGATCTTGCCGTTGGGCGTCTCCGGCAGACACGGCACGACCCGGAACTCGGACGGGATCATGTGCTCCGGCAGATGCTCGCGCAGTTGCAGGCGCAACGGCTCGGGATCTGCTGACGCGCCGTCGTGCACGACGATGAAGGCGGTCAGGAACGCACGCCCCTGGGCCGTGTTGAGCACCACGGCCGCCTGCTTGACCTGCGCCAGCCGCCGGATGCCGAACTCCACCTCGCTCAGCTCGATCCGGTGCCCCCGCACCTTGACCTGATCGTCGGTGCGGCCGTGATAGTGAAAGACGCCCTCGCTGTCGCAACTGGCCAGGTCGCCCGTCTTGTAGGCACGTCCGCCGTCGAGGGTGACGAACGCCTTTTCGGTGAGGTCGGGCCGACCGATATAGCCCAGCCCCACGGCAATGCCCTCGACGTACAGTTCCCCCGTCTCGCCGACAGGCAGTACGCGCCGGTCGGCGTCACGTACGGTCAGACGAACGCCGCGCACGGCCCGGCCGATCGGAATGGCCTGATCGGCGCGGGGCATCTGGACGATGACCTGATGCGTGACGTCGTCGCTGCACTCGGTCGGCCCGTAGGCGTTGACCAAAGGAACGTGGGGCTTGATCGCCAGCCAGCGGCGGGCCAGCGACACCGGTAGCACTTCGCCGGTGGCCACCAGGCACGCGAGCCGGTCGAACCGTGAATTGTCGGTGTCGGTGACAATGGCATCGAGGATGGCCAACAGGTGGCTGGGGACGACCTGCAGAATGTCGATCTCATCCTGCACGATTCGCGAGCCGAGCCGCTCCAGGTCCAGGAACTCCGCCCGCGTCAGGATGGCAGTACGCCCTGCGCAGACCAGTGGGGCGAGGAACTGCCAGACCGAGATGTCGAAACTCTGCGGCGCCGTCTGCGCGACATTGGGCGTCCTGCGCATGTCCAGGTCTTCCACCTTGGCCAACAGGTGATTGACCATGCCGCCATGGTGCACCATCGCCCCTTTGGGCATGCCGGTCGAGCCGGAGGTAAAGATGACATAGGCAAGGCTGTCGTCCGCCAGGACAACCCGCTCGGGGGCCGCCCCTCCCGCCATGCCCTCGAACCGCTCCGGCATCCGCAGGGAAGCGACACCGTCGAATTGCGCCTGGCCGTCAGGCTCCTGGATCAGCCACCGGCACGCGCATTGCTCCAGCATGTAGGCGCGCCGGTCCAGGGGCAACGCACGGTCGAGGGGCAGATAGGCGGCGCCGACCTTGAACAGGCCTATCATCGACACCAGAAAGCCGAGGCCACGCTCCAGGCCAATGGCGACGATATCGCCCCGCTTGACTGAGGCAGCGCCGAGCATGCGGGCGAAGCCATCGGTGATTTCGTCGAGTTCGCGGTAGCTCAGGCGGTCCTGTCCGTCGGACGCTGCAGTGGCGAGCGGAAACCGCCGAACCTGCTCAGTGAACAAATCCAGAAAATGTTCCATATCATCCATGTCTTATGGTTTGGATTTCAGTCGCTTGGTCTATCAGGATCCTTCCCGAAGATACTTCTTGACCCCCCAGTGCCAAAGCAACCGTGACAGCAATGCAAAACCGGCGGTGGCCGCCAGTGCTCCGAGCAGCGTCGCGCCTGTCGTCATCCCCAACGCGGATTGCGCCGGCACCTCCATGATGAAAAAGACCGGCACTATCGTCATGATCACGATCTGGATCCACTCCGGATAAGCACCGGACGGGAAACGGCCCGTGGTCAGGAACATGAACAGCAGATGGGAGATGTTGCCGGTCTTCTGGGTCCAGAACGCCAGGCTGGCGATGCTGAACCAGACGGCATGCACCAATGCGCATGACAGCGTCAAGAACACGACGAAAGCGCTCACGGAAGCCACCGTCAGTTGCCCTTGGGCATGACTGCCACCCAGCATCAGCCCCAGTCCCAGCACCACACCGAAGATGTGCCAGAGGCGCAACTGGCCGAAGGCCAGGATGGTCTGGATATCGATGGGTTTGGACAGGTACGTGTCGATGGACTTGCTGATGATCAATTTCGACGCCGCCTCGCAGTTCGGCAAGACGACCATCTGCACAAAGGAACGAATCAGGATGAAGGCACCGTACAGGACGACGGACTGCTCCTTGTTCCATCCACCGATATCATCGACATTGCCGAAGAATACTTCGATCACCACATAGACGGACAATGCCAGCAGGGCCGTATTGAGCAAACTTGAAAACACCGGCATGCGGTCTTTCAGGTTCGCACGCAACCTGGCGGACAAAAGCGCTTTGACAGCGCTGAACGTTTTCATCAGCCGAACACCGAATAGTGTCTTACGCCCCGGCTCCAGATCAGTCGGGCCAGCAAAGACAAGAACAGCACCAATGCCAACTGGAACATCAAACCGTTCAACAGTTGCTGATGACTGAGTTCACCCATGATGATCTTGATGGGGAAATTGATGATGTAGGGAAATGGCGACCATTGCAGGATCGATTGCATCCAGCCTGGATAAAGCGAAAGAGGCGCCAATACTCCGCCGAACAACGTCAACATATAAGTCAGCACCAAATCGAATGAACTTGCCTGGTCCGACCAGAACGCCGCCAATCCCCCGATAAAATAAAGCAGATAGTTGATGGCGAAGCCCAGGGCAATTCCCAACAATGCGGGCAGCAGATAAGCCAACTTCACGTAGTTGCCTGCCTGGGAAAATAAAAAGACGCCCGCCACGAGGAAAAAGATGGGTATTACCCTGACGAGTGCCGAAGCCAACTCACTCAAGAAGTAATAAAGACCAATGTTGAATGGCTTCAGGAGAAAACTTCCGATATCGCCCGAGTGAATATCGTTTTCCACCTCTTCGGCGGCGGTGCTGGATACGATTTCTCCGATCAGGAACACGAGCGCGAAGTAGGCCGCGAACTTGGCGGGGGTGAAACCCTCCAGGGCGGCATCCTTCGCAATCCCCATCCAGATGACCATCATGAACAGCGGCACAAGGGATGCCAGCACCAGCACGAACAGTTCGGCGCGATGGGCGACCTTGCGGCGGATGGCGGTGCGGGCGACCCCCGCGACCTTCAGGAAGGGCCGGCTCATGCGACACACTTCCCGGAGCCGTCGATACGCGCGGCGACCTCAGCCTGCGAGTTCACGAACAGCTTCAGCAATGCTTCTTCGATGGGCGGATCGCTGATGGAGATGTCCACCACCGGCTGCTCCGACAGCACTCGCGAGCAAACGGCAACCACCTCCGCCGCCGGCACCGTCAGCTCGTGGACGAAGCCGTCCGCCGAGCGCACCAGGCCATAGCCGGCCAGCGCGGAAGCCGCGACGGCCTCGGACAGCTCCACCGTGATGATACGGTGATCGGACATGCGCCTGCGCAGTGATTCCAGGGAGTCGTCGAACGAAACCTTGCCGTCCGACACGACGATGACCCGCTCGCACAGGGCCTCGATGTCCTGCATGTAATGCGATGTCAGCAGCACGCTGACATTCCGCTCGCGGCTGTACTCCCGAATAAAGGAGCGCACCGTTTTCTGGACCCCGACATCCAGCCCGATGGTCGGCTCGTCCAGGAAAAGCACCTTGGGATCATGAAGCAGCGAGGCGACGAGCTCGCATTTCATCTTTTCGCCGAGCGACAGGGTTCGCACAGGGGCCTTCGCCAGTTTCGAGACTTGCAGCAGCTCATCCAGGTAGCCATAGACCCGCTTGAACTGTTCATCAGAGATTTCGAATATCTTCTGGTTCAGCCGGAAGGTTTCCATTGCCGGCAGATCCCAGATCAATTGCTGGCGCTGTCCCATGATCAGGGAAATAGACTTGAGGAATTCTTTGTTGCGCGTCCGCGGCGTATGGCCCAAGACCGAAATTTGTCCGGCCGTTGGATGAAGTAGCCCGGACAGCATCTTCAAGGTCGTTGTCTTTCCCGCGCCATTGGGACCGAGAAAACCGACGACTTCACCTTGCCTGACGGTGAATGAAATATCGTCAACGGCGATCTTTTCGGACGTCTTGGGAAGAACGAGATCTTTCAGCCAACCGAGAGCCCCTTCCGAGCGCTCTTTGATTCGATAAGCCTTCGACAAATTATTAACACTTATGCAGTCCATTGCTTATCAGACCCTGAAAAAATGAGCTATCCATTGCGCATATAGTTTCAACGTGCGCTTGAATATCACGCACTCTTCGGCGTGGTCAAGAAACATCAATTCAAATTTATTTTTTCAATCTCCCGAACCAGGAAGTCGTTGGCCAAGGGGTGCAAAAAGTATTCAACGCCCGCCGCACGACCATAACAGCGCCACTCGCCGCCCGTTTCGCCGATAAACCCAGTGACCGGCGAATACAGGGTCGAGGGCAAAAGAGATTTAGTCGCAAAAGAAGAGCAAAGCTACGGAAAGAAGCCAAACACTTAAATAAAGTTCTTATAAAACAATGAATTGAATGCATCTAAAAGGTCGGCGCCCCTCCTTCCTGTGCAACCCGTGGGAGGCGCAGGAAAAAAAGCCGCCTACAGCTCACGTATCGCTGTCACCTTGATCCGAATCGTCGGAATCCGGTTCATCAGTGGCCGAGTCATCATCGCCGGCGCTGCCGCCCTGTCCCTGATATAGGGGACGCTCACCTCCAAGTCACCAGCGTGGTCACCACAACCAAGCTGGTTGCGCCGACGCGCCACGCGCCATGCCGGGCGCATCAATAAAAAGCCCCGCGGCTTTCGCAGCGGGGCTTCAGGCATAACGCTCAGCGCTTAGTGATGCTCACGCGTTGCCCGGAATTTCACGTCCGGCCAGCGCTCTTCCATCAACGCCAGGTTGACCCGGGTCGGCGCCAGGTAGGTCAGGTGACCGCCGCCGTCCAGGGCCAGGTTCTCCACCGCCTTGTTGGAAAACTCCTCCAGCTTCTTCTTGTCGTCGCAGCTGATCCAGCGGGCGGACCACACGGTGATCGGCTCGTAGGCGCATTCGACCTTGTATTCTTCCTTCAGGCGGCTGGCCACCACATCGAACTGCAGCACACCGACGGCGCCGAGGATGATGTCGTTGCTACGCTCGGGGAAGAACACCTGGGTCGCGCCCTCTTCGGCCAGCTGTTGCAGGCCCTGGCGCAGCTGCTTGGACTTGAGCGGGTCCTTGAGGCGCACGCGACGGAACAGTTCCGGGGCGAAGTGCGGGATCCCGGTGAAGCCCAGGGCCTCGCCTTCGCTGAAGGTGTCGCCGATCTGGATGGTGCCGTGGTTGTGCAGGCCGATGATGTCGCCGGCATAGGCTTCTTCCAGTTGCTCACGCTCGGAGGAGAAGAAGGTCAGGGCGTCGCCGATGCGCACGTCCTTGCCGGTGCGCACGTGGCGCATCTTCATGCCCTTCTCGTACTTGCCCGAGCAGATGCGCATGAAGGCGATGCGGTCGCGGTGCTTGGGGTCCATGTTCGCCTGGATCTTGAAGATGAAGCCCGAGAACTTCTCTTCCTGGGGCGCCACGCTGCGCTCGTTGGCTGCCCGTGGCAGCGGCAGCGGCGCCCAGTCCACCACGGCGTCGAGCACATGGTCGACGCCGAAGTTGCCCAGGGCGGTGCCGAAGAACACCGGGGTCAGATGGCCGTCGAGGAACTCCTGCTGGTCGAACTCGTGGCAGGCGCCCTGCACCAGCTCCAGCTGCTCGAGGAAACGCTCGTACTCGTCGCCCAGGTGGGCGCGGGCTTCGGCGGAGTCGAGCTTCTCGATGATCTTGGTCTCGGTGCGCTCGTGGCCGTGGCCCGGGGTGTAGACGATGATGTAGTCACCCGCCAGGTGGTACACGCCCTTGAAATCGCGGTAGCAACCGATCGGCCAGGTGATCGGCGCGGCCTTGATCTTCAGGACCGCCTCGATTTCGTCCAGCAGCTCGATCGGGTCGCGGATGTCGCGGTCCAGCTTGTTGATGAAGCTGACGATCGGCGTATCCCGCAGGCGGCAGACGTCCATCAGGGCGATGGTCCGCGGCTCTACGCCCTTGCCGCCGTCGAGCACCATCAGCGCCGAGTCCACCGCGGTCAGGGTGCGGTAGGTGTCTTCCGAGAAGTCTTCGTGGCCGGGGGTGTCGAGCAGGTTGATCATGTGCTCGCGATAGGGGAACTGCATCACCGAGGTGGTGATGGAGATACCGCGTTGCTTCTCCATCTCCATCCAGTCGGAGGTGGCATGGCGGTCGGACTTACGCGACTTGACGGTACCCGCCACCGCAATGGCCTTGCCCATCAGCAACAGCTTCTCGGTGATGGTGGTCTTACCGGCATCCGGGTGGG
>NZ_JBJJLO010000182.1:0-7500 GCF_046230915.1 Pseudomonas sp. KCJK8993 | reverse complement strand
CTGGTCGTGGTTTCGCGGTGGTGGCCGACGAGGTCCGGGCCCTGGCCCAGCGTACCCAGAAGTCCACCGAAGAAATCGAGGAGCTGGTGGCCGGCCTGCAGAACGGCACCCAGCAAGTGGCGACCGTGATGCACAACAGCCGCGTGCTGACCGACAGCAGTGTCGACCTGACGCGCAAGGCCGGTGCCTCCCTGGAGAACATCACCCGCACGGTGTCCAACATCCAGTCGATGAACCAGCAGATCGCCGCCGCGGCCGAAGAACAGAGCGCCGTGGCCGAGGAGATCAGCCGCAGCATCATCAACGTGCGCGATGTGTCGGAACAGACCGCCGCCGCCAGCGAGGAAACCGCTGCCTCCAGCGTCGAGCTGGCCCGCCTGGGCGGCCAACTGCAAATGATGGTCAGCCACTTCCGCGTCTGACTTGTACCCCATGGCCGCCGCCTTTGAACAAGGCTGGCGGTCATGTGCAGGACACCAGATACCCGGCGCACGCAAGGTGCGCCACGCCTGGATGCTCGACTTCTGTAGCCGCTGCCGCAAGGCCCGCAGGGCCTTCCTGGGCCCTCAAGAGCGGCGTCCCCTTCGGGGCCCAGCGGCTACAAGAGGCAGGGTGGACAGGCATTTACAGCGCGCGCGGTTTGCCCTTACCTTTCCCGGTCTCCATCCTGCTGTCCGAAGGATTCGTTGCCAGGAACCCAAACATGCCCAGCCTCGGCTTTACCTCGGTCCCGCCCCTGCTCAAGTACCTGCTGTATGCCGAGCAATTGGGCATCGCCACGGAACCGGCGCTGGCGGCCGCGGGTTTGCAGGCGACGCAGTTGAACGACACCAGCCTGCGCCTGCCGGTGGAGGTCCACGAGCGCCTGCTGGACTACTTCTGCCTGCACTCGGGCGACCCGCTGTTCGGGCTCAACTCGGCCCGCTTCGTCAAGCCCAGCTCCTGGAACGTGCTGGGCTACATCACCATGAACTGCGCGACCCTGGGCGAGGCCATGGGCCGCATCATGCCGTTCGAGAAACTGGTGGGGGACATGGGTACCAGCCGCGCCGAGGTGCTAGGCGACGAAGTACGCCTGATCTGGAGCTGCCGCCACCAGCGCCCGGACATCCGCCGGCATCTGGTGGAAAACGTGCTCGCTTCCTGGTTGCTGTATGCCCGCTGGATCGCCGATTCGCAATTGTCGCCTCGCGCCGTGTGGTTCGAGCACCCGCTGCCGGAGCCAGCCCAGGTCGAGCCATACGAGGCGCTATTCGGCTGTCCGGTGCTGTTCCAGCAACCGTGCTCGGCTTTGGTGGCACCGCTGCACTACCTGCAACTGCCCCTGCGCCAGGCCGATGCGCGGCTGCTCAAGACCCTGGAAGACCATGCCCAGGCGATGATGGCCTCGCTGGTCGATGCGCCGGTGGCGCTGCAAGTGCAGAACGTCCTGCGCCAACTGCTCAAGGATGGCCTGCCGCGCAAGGAACAGGTGGCCGATCAACTGCAAGTGTCGGTCAGCACCCTGCAGCGCCAGTTGCTCAAGGCCGGCACCTCCTACCAGCAGATCCTCGACGACCTGCGCCAGGAACTGGCCGAGCACCACCTGCTGCACAGCGAGCTGTCGATCCAGGCCATCGCCGATCGCCTGGGCTTCACCGAGCCCCGCTCGTTCCATCGCAGCTTCAAGAATCGCACCGGCCTGACTCCCGGCCAGTTTCGCCAGGCCGCCCAGGGCCAGGGCTGAGCCCCTCAGGCGCTGATGGTGCGGGTGAACACCAGGCGGTTGCCGAACGGATCGTCGATGGTCATGTCCAGGCTGCCCCAGGGCATGGCCTGGATACGCGGATCGGTGAACGGCAGTTGCCTGGCCAGCAGCTGCTGCTGGAAGTCTTCCAGTTCGTCGGTATGGATGCGCAGCGCGGCCCCAGGGCTGCCGTCGCCCTGGTGCTCGGACAGATGCAGCACGCACTCGCCCCGGGAGACCTGCATGTACAGCGGCAGGTCGTGGGTGCAGCGGTGCTGCCAATCGAGGTGGAAGCCGAGGAAGTCCAGGTAAAACGCCCGGGCCTCGGCTTCATCGAAGATGCGCAGGACGGGGGTGGTTTTGCCAAAGCTCATTAGGTGACTCCCTGACTGGAAACAGGTCGCTGAGAGCGACCCCGATTGCCAGCACTTCGGCGCCACGCGAGCTTTCTTTAATATCAATGCGCCACCACTGTGACGGCGATCAACAAATCAGCCTGGCGTCCCGAAGCCCTGGCGCAAATCGCCCTCCCGGGGCAGGAAGCGCCCATGGCGCTGCTCGCTGGCCTGGCCGGCGGCATAACTGCTCACGCCATTGACCCAGACCCCGTCGATCCCCTGGGCCGGGCGCCGTGGTTCTTGGAAGTCGGCCACGTCCCGGACCCGCTCGGGATCGAACAGCACCAGGTCGGCCCAATAGCCTTCGCGGATCTCGCCGCGCTGGCGCAGGCCGAAGCGCGCCGCCGACAGGCCGGTCATCTTGTGCACCGCAGTGTGCAGCGGGAACAACCCCAGGTCGCGACTGAAGTGGCCCAGCACCCGGGGAAAGGCGCCCCACAACCGCGGATGGGGGAACGGGTCTTCCGGCAGGCCATCGGAGCCGACCATCGTCAGCGGGTGGGCGAGGATGCGCCGCACGTCGCTTTCGTCCATGCCGTAGTACACCGCCCCCGCCGGTTGCAGGCGCTTGGCGGCGGCCTGCAGGTCCAGGCCCCAGTCGGCGGCGATCTGCGAAAGGTCGCGTCCGCCCTGCTCGGGATGTGGCGTGGACCAGGTGATGGTGATGCGATAGGCCTCGGTGACCTGCTTGAGGTCCAGGGTCGAGGAGCTGGCGGCATAGGGATAGCAGTCGCAGCCCACCGGATGCTCCTGCGCCGCCTGTTCCAGGGCCGCCAGCAGTTGCGGGCTGCGCCCCCAGTTGCCGGCGCCGGCGCACTTGAGGTGGGAGATGATCACCGATGCCCTGGCCGAACGGCCGATCAGGAAGGCTTCGTCCATGGCCTCCAGCACCGGCTCGAACTCGCTGCGCAGATGCGTGGCATACAGCGCGCCGAAGGCCGTCAACTCCTCGGCCAGCTGCCGCACCTCATCGGTCTCGGCGCAGAAGGCGCTGGCGTAGGCCAGCCCGGTGGACAGGCCCAGGGCGCCCTGCTCCAGGCTGTCGCGCAATTGCCCGCGCATCGCCGCGATCTCGCTGGCGGTGGCCGTGCGGTACAGGTCCGCCAGGTGGTTGCTGCGCAGGGCGGTGTGCCCCACCAGGGCCGCGACATTCACCGCCGGGCGGGCCGCATCCACCGCCGCGCGGTAGTCGGCGAAACGCGGGTAGACGAACATCTCGCGCGGCCCCAGCAGGTTCATCGGGTCCGGCGGATCGCCCTTGAGGGTCACCGGCGCGGCGCTGATGCCGCAGTTGCCGACCACCACCGTGGTCACCCCCTGGCTGAGCTTGGGCAGCATCTGCGGCTGGCGGATCACCACCGTGTCGTCATGGGTGTGCACATCGATGAAGCCCGGGGCCAGCACGCGGCCGGCGGCATCGATATCGACCTCGGCGACCGCGCCGGCCAGCTCGCCGATGCGCTGGATACGCCCGTCGAGGATCGCCAGGTCGGCGCGATAGCCAGGACGGTCGCTGCCGTCGATGACCAGGGCATTGCGGATCAGGGTGTCGTAGCGCATGTCAGTCTCCCAGGGGCAGGCTGTCGGCGCCGCCACGGTAATGGTCCAGGGCCAGCTTGATCCTGCGCAGGCGCTCTTGATTGTCGTCGGGCATGGCCAGGGCCAGCTCCGTGGCCAACACGTCGATGGCCAGCAGCATGCCGTAGCGGGCGGCGGTGGGTTTGTAGATGAACGGAGTCTCGGCGCTGTGCAATGGCAACAGCACGTCCGCCAGCCCGGCCAGGGGCGAGTCGGGCAAGGTGATGGCGAGCACGCCGGCGCCGTAGCTGCGGGCCAGGGTCACCGCGTCCAGCAGTTCCGGGGTGAGGCCGCTGAGGGAGCAGGCGATCACTGCGTGTTGCGACCCCAGGGAAGCGGCGGTCACCCGCATCATCACCGGGTCATGGCAGGCGGCGATGCAGTAGCCCAGGCGCACCAGGCGCACCTGCAGCTCGGCGCTGCACAGGGTCGAACAGCCGCCGGTGCCGAAGGCGTGGATCATCCGCGCGCGCCCCAGCAGGCGCACCGCATCGGCGAACTGCGCCTCCTCGAAACCCGCCAGGTGGCGGTGCAGCGTCGACTCGATATCGCCGACGATCTGCCGGTAGAAACCGGACGCCTCGGTGCTCGCCCCCGGATCGAGGAAGCGGCTGCCCACGCCGCTGGCCTGGGCCAGTTGCAGGCGCAGCTGGCGCAAGTCCCGGCAGCCGACGCTGCGGGCGAAGCGCGACAGGGTCGCGGCGCTGACCTCGGCCCGCCGCGCCAGCTCCTCGAGGCTGGCGGAGGCGGCGAAGCCCACGTCATCGAGCATCAGCCGGGCGATCCGCGCTTCCCCGGTGCTCAGATCGTCCAGGCGCGAGCGGATCTGGTAAAGGATGTCCATCTAGAGAAACTCCGCGAGAACCAGGGTCAGGCCGAAGGCGATCAGCGAGATCAGGGTCTCCAGCACGGTCCAGGTCTTGAAGGTCTGGATGACGCTCATATTGAAGTATTCCTTGACCAGCCAGAAGCCGCCGTCGTTGACGTGGGAGAGGATCACCGAGCCGGCGCCGGTGGCGATCACCAGCAGTTCCGGGTGGGGATAACCCAGGCCGACCGCCACCGGCGCCACCACCCCCGAGGCGGTGGTCAGGGCCACCGTGGCCGAACCGGTGGCGACCCGCATCAGCACCGCGAACAGCCAGCCCATCCACAACGGCGACAGCTGGAACTGGTGGGCCAGGCCGGTCACCTGCTCGGTCACCCCGGAGTCGATGAGGATGCGGTTCAGGCCGCCACCGGCGCCCACCAGGAGGGTGATGCCGGCGGTCGGCGCCAGGCATTCGTTGGTGAACCTGAGGATCGACTCGCGGTTCAGGCCCTGGGCCAGGCCCAGGGTCCAGAAGCTCACCAGGGTGGCGATCAGCAGGGCGATCACCGAGTTGCCGATGAACGACAGGAACTGGTTGAGCCCGGTGCCCGGCGCGGCGATCAAGTTGGCCCAACCGCCCAGCAGCATCAGCACCACCGGCAGCAGGATGGTGCCCAGGGTCAGGCGAAAGCTTGGCAGCCGCACGCGCGGTTCACGGTTGATGAACTGCTGCTCCAGCGGGTTGTGCGCCGGCAACTGGATGTGCGGCACGATCAGCCGCGCATACAGCGGGCCGGCGACGATCGCCGTGGGCACGCCGATCAGGATCGCGTACAGCAAGGTCTGCCCCACCGGCGCCTGGTAGGCCTGCACCGCCAACATCGCCCCCGGGTGCGGCGGCACCAGGGCATGCACCACCGACAACCCGGCGACCATCGGCAAGCCGACCATCAGCAGCGATCCCCCGACCCGCCGCGCCACGGTGAAGGCGATCGGCACCAGCAGCACGAAACCCACCTCGAAGAACAGCGGCAACCCCACCAGGAAAGCGATGCAGACCATGGCCCAGTGGGCGTTGCGCTCGCCGAAACGGGCCACCAGGGTGCGCGCCACCTGCTCGGCCCCGCCGGATTCGGCCATCAGCTTGCCGAGCATGGTGCCCAGGGCCACCACCAGGGCGATATGCCCCAGGGTCTTGCCGACCCCGGCCTCGTAGGCCGCCACCACCCCGGAGGCCGGCATGCCGGCCACCAGCGCCAGGCCCACCGAGACCAGGGTAATGACGATAAAGGGATTGAGCCGGTAGCGCGCGATCAGGACGATCAACGCGATGATGGCGACTGCGGCGTAACCCAGCAGTCCGTAAGCCGATACAGGAGCCACGGATACCTCCTTGAAAACAGCGTCGTTTCGAATGGTTATGAAAGTTTTTAATCACTTTAGGCAGTGAATTTCAAACCGTATGAAACTGATTTTCGTAAAGAGGCAGGCTTTGTCGTGCAGGGCTATGCAAAAGCCCCGGTGATGAAAATCGGCACCGGGTATTTTCATGCGCGGGACGGGCGAGCACGACGGCTCGCCCGTAGGCCATCAGTCGTGCTGGACCCGGGCGCGCTTGAGCAGCTTCTTGCAGCGCTCGGACAGGTGCAGCACCCGCAACTGCTTGCCGGCCTTGGCATAGCGCTCGCGCAGGGTCATGAGCGCGGCGATGGCCGAATAGTCGACGAAGCTCAGGTGCCGGCAGTCGAGGGTCACCCGCGCGGGGTCGTTGGCCGGGTCGAACTGGTTGAGGAACGGCGTGGTGGAAGCGAAGAACAAGGTGCCGTGCAGGTGGTAGAGCTTGCTGCCATCGGCCTCGAGGTGGCTGTCGGCGTACAGCTCGCGGGCCTGCTGCCAGGCGAAGTTGAGGGCGGCAATGACGATGCCGCAAAACACCGCCATGGCCAGGTCGGTGAACACCGTGATCACGGTCACCGCGAGGATCACCAGCACGTCGTTGAGCGGTACCTTGTTGACCACCCGCAAGGAAGCCCAGGCGAAGGTCTGCTGCGACACCACGAACATCACGCCCACCAGCGCCGCCAGGGGAATGCGCTCGATCAGCGGCGACAAGAACAGTATGAACAGCAGGATCAGCCCCCCGGCCACGACCCCGGACAAGCGCCCACGGCCGCCGGAACTGAGGTTGATCACGGTCTGGCCGATCATCGCGCAGCCGCCCATGCCGCCGAAGGCGCCGGAGACCATGTTCGCCGCGCCCAGGGCCACGCACTCGCGGTTGGTGTAGCCGCGAGTCTCGGTGATCTCGTCGGTGAGGTTCAGGGTCAGCAGGGTTTCCAGCAGGCCGACCATGGCCATCAGGAAGGCATAGGGGGCGACGATGCGCAGGGTTTCCAGGGTCCAGGGCACGGCCGGCAGCGCCAGCACCGGCAAGCCGCCGGCGATGTGGGCCATGTCCCCCAGGGTGCGGGTCGGCAGCCCCAGCAGGTACACCAGCAGACCCACGCCGAGGATCGCCACCAGCGCCGGCGGCACCGCCCGGGTCAGGCGCGGCAGCAGGTAGACGATGGCCATGGTCAGCGCCACCAGGCCGGCCATCAGGTACAGCGGCCGGCCGCTGAGCCAGTGCTCGCCGCTTTTGAAATGCTCCAGCTGGGCCAGGGCGATAACGATCGCCAGGCCGTTGACGAAGCCCAGCATCACCGGGTGCGGCACCATGCGCACCAGCTTGCCCAGGCGCAACAGGCCGAAGGCGACCATCACCAGCCCGCCCAGCAGCACCGTGGCCAGCAGGTACTGCACGCCGTGCTGCACCACCAGGGCGACGATCACCACCGCCATGGAGCCGGCCGCGCCGGAAATCATGCCCGGACGGCCGCCGAACAGCGCGGTCAGGGTGCAGATGAAAAAGGCGCCATACAGGCCCATCAACGGGTTGAGGTGGGCGACCAGGGCGAAGGCGATGCATTCGGGCAGCAGGGCGAAGG
>NZ_JBJJLO010000181.1:0-7583 GCF_046230915.1 Pseudomonas sp. KCJK8993 | reverse complement strand
ATGTGCAGACCTTCGGCAAGGTCCTGCGCCTGGATTACCTCAAGCAGCAGGCGGCCCTTGCCGAGATGCCCCTGGTGCACAAAGGCAGCCGCCTCTCGGTGATGCCCGTAACCGCCGAGCAGTGGGCGGCGGTACTCGCCCTGCGCTGATCCCCGCGCACGCCATGGCCATGCAAGCCATGGCAGCGTTGCCGGTTTTTTGTCACGTCCACCATGCAGCCCGCAAACATTGAGGTTAGGCTAGCGCCCTTTATATTTGACGAGCATCAAGCGGCCCAGGCTTGAGGTTCGTCAGACTAGGACGCTATAGCCGCAGGACGCAGACCCCATGTCGAAGAACCGCCGTTCCTCCCGTGTTTTCGCTGTTTCCCTCTTGATCCTATTGCTCGCCGCCGGTGGTTTTGGCTATTGGAAATCCCTCCAGGACCGCCTGCCCGAAGGCTTGAGCATGGGCAACGGCCGCCTGGAAGCCACCGAGGTGCAGATCGCCAGCAAGATCCCGGGACGCCTGGCCGAGGTGCGGGTCCATGAGGGCGACAAGGTGCTCCAGGGCCAACTGCTGGCACGCATGGATACCCGGACCCTGGAAGCCCAGCGCGCCCAGGCCGAGGCCGAAGTGGCCAGGGCCCGGGAAAACCTCTCTGCCGCCGAAGCCAATGTGCAGTTGCGCCAGAGCGAACTGCTACTGGCCAACCAGGAACTCAAGCGCTCCCAGGAGCTGTTCCGTCGCGGCTTCGCCAGCCAGCAGATCATCGACCAGCAGCAAGCCCGCCTGAGCACCGGCAACGCGGCCGTGTTGGCGGCCCAGGCCCAGGTCGCCTCGGTCAAGGCCGCCATCGGCGCCGCCCAGGCCCAGGTGGCCCAACTCATCAGCGAAATCGACGACAGCAGCCTGCGCGCGCCCATCGACGGCATCATCCAGCTGCGCCTGGCCGAACCTGGCGAGGTCCTGGGCGCGGGTGGCCGGGTGCTGTTGCTGATCGATCCCAACGACCAGTACATGAACCTCTACCTGCCCGCCTCCGTCGCCGGTCGCCTGACCGTGGGCGATGAAGCGCGCCTGTTGCTCGACGGCCTGCCCAACCAGCCACTGCCGGCGAAGATCAACTTCGTCGCGGCCAAGTCCCAGTTCACCCCCAAGGAAGTGGAGACCCGCGACGAACGCCAGAAACTGGTGTTCCGGGTCAAGGTGCGCCTGACCCAACCCGCCGCCGTGCCACAAGCCAAGCCGGGCATGCCCGGTGCCGGCTACGTGCGCACCGCACCCGTGGACTGGCCGGCTAACCTGCAATGAGCGGCCTGGCGCTGCAAGCGACCGGCATCGCTCATCGCTATGGTCCGCAACAGGCCCTGGTCGATATCGCCTTCAGCCTGCCGGCAGGCACCCGTTGCGGCCTGATCGGCCCGGACGGCGCCGGCAAGTCGAGCCTGCTGGGGCTGATCGCCGGGGTCAAGAAACTCCAGCAGGGCCAGCTCCAGGTGCTCGGTGGCGACATTACCCAGCGGCGCCACCGCAGCAGCCTCTATCCGCGCATCGCCTTCATGCCCCAGGGCCTGGGCGGCAACCTGTACCCCGAGCTGTCCATCAGCGAGAACATCCGCTTCTTTGCCACCCTGTTCGGCCTGCCCGCCAAGGAATGCGCGCAACGCATGCACAGCCTGCTGCTGGCCACCGACCTGCTGCGCTTCGCCGAGCGCCCGGCCGGCAAGCTGTCAGGCGGGATGAAACAGAAGCTCGGCCTGTGTTGCGCGCTGATCCACGAGCCGGACCTTTTGATCCTCGACGAACCGACCACCGGCGTCGACCCGCTCTCGCGCCGACGCTTCTGGGAACTGGTGGAGGACGTGCGCCAGCAACGGCCACAGCTGACGCTGCTGGTGGCCACCGCCTACATGGAGGAAGCCGAGCAGTTCGAGCATTGCCTGATGCTCGATCGCGGCCGGCTGATCGCCCAGGGCCTGAGCCAGGAGCTGGCCAAGGTCACCGCCAGCGGCAAGCTGGACGACGCCTTCACCCACTTCCAGGGCGACGGCGGCCAGGACCATCCGCCGCTGGCGATCCCGCCCCGCTCCGGCGCCAACCAGGACATCGCCATCGAGGCCCATGAACTGACCCTGCGCTTCGGCGACTTCACCGCCGTGAACAAGGTCAGCTTTGCCATCGGCCGGGGGGAGATCTTCGGCTTCCTGGGCTCCAACGGCTGCGGCAAGACCACCACCATGAAGGTCCTCACCGGGCTGATGCCGGCCACCGAGGGCAGCGCCAAGCTGCTGGGCAACCCGGTGAACGCCAAGGACCTGGCCACCCGCAAGCGGGTCGGTTTCATGTCCCAGAGCTTCTCGCTGTACGGCGAGCTCAGCGTGCGCCAGAACCTGGAGCTGCACGCCCGGCTGTTCGACTTGCCCTGGGACCAGAGCGGCCCGCGCATCGAGGAACTGATCCAACGCTTCGACCTGGGCGCAATCGCCGGACAGCAGTCCGGCGCCCTGCCCCTGGGTTTGCGCCAGCGCCTGTCGCTGGCGGTGGCGGTGCTGCACCGACCGGAAGTGCTGATCCTCGACGAACCCACGTCCGGGGTCGACCCGGCGGCCCGCGACGACTTCTGGCGCCTGCTGGTGGAGCTGTCCCGGGAACAGGGCGTGACCATCTTCCTGTCCACCCACTTCATGAACGAAGCCCAGCGCTGCGACCGCATTTCCCTGATGCACGCCGGCAAGGTACTGGCCTGCGATACCCCAGAGGCGCTGCAGCGCCAGTACGCCGGCGAGACCCTGGAAGCGGCCTTCGTGCGTTGCCTGGAAGATGCCCAGGGCACCCCGGACACTCCACCTCCCGCCCAACCGGAACCAGCAGCCCCGGCCGCGGCCAGCGCCCCCGTGCGCTCGGGCCTGAGCCTGGCGCGGTTGCTGGCGGTGGCCACCCGCGAAGGCAAGGAACTGCTGCGCGACCGGGTGCGCCTGGGGTTCGCCCTGCTCGGAGCGATCTTCATGATGGTGATCTTCGGCTACGGTATTTCCCTGGATGTGGAGAAGCTGGCCTTCGCCGTCTACGACCAGGACCAGACCCCACAAAGTCGCGCCTACCTGGAAGCCTTCCGCAGCTCACGCTACTTCGAGGAAAAACCAACGATCCGCAACGCCGCCGAGCTGCACCGACGCCTGCAACGCTCGGAGATCAAGCTGGCCCTGGAAATCCCTCCCGGCTTCGGCCGCGACCTCTATGCCGGGCGCCAGCCCGTGGTCGCCGCCTGGCTCGACGGTGGCATGCCGTTTCGCGCGGAGACCAGCCGCAATTATGTCGAGGCGGTGCACCAGGGCAACCTCGAACTGCTGGCCGAACACAGCAGCCTGCCGCGCAACTCGCGGCCTGCGGCCAAGCTGGAAACCCGCTTCCGCTACAACCAGGACGTGATCAGCGTGAACGCCATCGGCCCCGGCGTCATGGCGCTGATCCTGGCGTTCATCCCGGCCATGCTCACCGCCTTGGGCATCGTCCGCGAGAAGGAGTTGGGTTCGATCACCAACTTCTACGCCACGCCGCTGACGCGCCTGGAATTCCTCCTGGGCAAGCAGGCGCCCTACCTGGCCGTCAGCCTGATCAACCTGGGGTTGCTGGTGGCCATGAACCGCTGGTTGTTCGGCGTACCGTTCAAGGGCAGCGGCCTGACCCTGGCCCTGGGCGGGGTGCTGTACGTGCTGGCCACCACCAGCATGGGCCTGCTGATCTCAGCCTTCACCCGCACCCAGATCGCGGCGATCCTGGGCACCATGATCATCACCAGCCTGCCGACCATCCAGTTCTCCGGGCTGATCGTGCCGCGCTCGTCCCTGGACGGTTCGGCGGCGGTCATGGGCCAGCTGTTCCCCGCGGGCTACTTCCTCGACATCGCGGTCGGCACCTTCACCAAGGCCCTGGACGTGCGTGAACTCTGGCCCCAGTGCCTGGCGCTGGTGGGGTTCTTCCTCGGCTTCACCGGGCTGAGCCTGGTCATGTTGAAAAAGCAGGAGGTCTGATGAACCGGTTTGCCCATATCCTGCGCCTGGGCCTCAAGGAACTGACGAGCCTGCGCCATGACAGCGTGCTGCTGCTGTTCCTGATGTACGCCTTCACCGTGGCCATCTACTTGCCAGCCGCCGGTTCGGTGATCGGCGTGCACAACGCCAGCGTGGCGCTGGTGGACGAGGACCACAGCGCACTGTCGCGCCTGCTGGGAGAGTCCCTGCAACCGCCGGAATTCCAGGCCCCGGCAACCCTGCCCTACGACCGGCTGGACGCAGTGCTGGACAGCGGCCAGTACACCTTCGTGATCAACGTCCCGGCCAACTTCCAGAACGACCTGCTGGCCGGGCGCCAGCCGGCGGTGCAGGTCAACGTCGACGCCACCGCCATGAGCCAGGCCTTCATGGGGGCGGGCTACATCGGCCGGATCTTCCAGCGCGAGCTGCTCGACTACGCCGGCCAAGGGGACGCCCCCGCCAAGGCCCCGGCCCTGCTGACCACCCGTGCACTGTTCAACACCAACCTGCAGGGCGGCTGGTTCCTGGCGGTGATCCAGATCGTCAACAACATCACCATCCTGGCCATCGTGCTCACCGGCACCGCGCTGCTGCGCGAACGCGAGCACGGTACCCTCGACCACTTGCTGGTGCTGCCGCTCACGGCCCTGGAGATCATGCTGGCAAAAATCTGGAGCAACATGCTGGTGGTGGTGCTGTGCACCTGGATATCGCTGGAGGTGATCGTCAAGGGCCTGCTGGGCGTACCGCTGGCCGGTTCCCTGGGCCTGTTCCTGATGGTCACCGCGCTCTATCTGTTCGCCAGCACGGCCCTGGGCATCTTCCTCGCCACTTTGGCCCGCTCGACCCCGCAGTTCGGCTTGCTGGCGATCCCGGTGATCATTCCGATGCTGCTGTTATCCGGCGGCAGTACACCGCTGGACAGCATGCCGCAGTGGTTGCAATGGGTGATGCAGGGTTCGCCGTCGACGCATTTCGTCAGCTTGAGCGCGGCGATCCTGTTCCGCGACGCCGGCGTCAGCGTGGTCTGGCCCGACCTGCTGGCCCTGGGCGCGATCGGCCTGGCGTTCTTCGCCATCGCCCTGGCGCGGTTTCGCAAGAGCCTGGCGTCCTGAGGTTGCCTCGGGACGCCGACATGCAGGAGCGAAGCTTGTTCGCGATCAGCCGCCAGGCTGGAATTTGGCGGGGGCCGCGATAGCGCTATCGCGGGCAAGCCTCGCTCCTACGGATCGAGCATTACTGGATGATCAGGTTGTTGAACAGCAGGTCCTCGACCACCGGTTTGCCGGTCTCGTCGTTCATCACCTGTTGCACCTGCTTGAGGGCTTCCTGGCGCAGTTTTTCCTTGGCCTCGACATTGTTCATGGTCTCGGCAGTCTGCAGGGCGAACAACGCCACCAGCTGGTTGCGGATCAACGGCTCGTTGGCCTTGACCGCCTGGGCCGCCGGATCGCCGGTCACCCGCAGGGCCACGTCGGCCTTGTAGACCTTGAGCTTGGGACCGCCATCCAGGCCGTAGTTGCCCACGAAGGGGGGGTTCAGGCTGATATAGCTGACTTTCGGCGCTTCGCCTTCTTTAGCCTCTTCGGCCATCGCTGCCACGGGCAGGGAGAGGGCCAGCAGCAACATGATCCACGCTTTCACAATTCGCTCCTTAATCCGGTTTGCGGCCTAGCATAAAGGCCCGCCAGCCTGAGCCCAAGCACAAGCTTATGGCTGGCTATCAGGGCCGGGCATGCTCGTTGACCACCTGGTTCACGCTCCTACACTTATCGGCCACCACTCCCAAAGGAATAGCCCTGATGAAAGCCGTGCTGTGCAAAGTGTTCGGCCCCGCCGAAACGCTGGTGCTGGAAGAGGTCGCAAGTCCAGTACCGAAGAAGAACGAGATCCTGCTGGACGTGCATGCCGCTGGGGTCAACTTCCCGGACACCCTGATCATCGAGGGCAAGTACCAGTTCAAGCCACCGTTCCCCTTCTCCCCCGGTGGCGAGGCGGCCGGCGTGGTCAGTGCAGTGGGCGAGAAGGTCAGCCATCTCAAGGCCGGCGACCGGGTCATGGCGCTGACCGGTTGGGGCAGTTTCGCCGAGCAGGTGGCGGTGCCGGGCTATAACGTGCTGCCGATTCCCCAGGCCATGGACTTCAACACCGCCGCGGCCTTCAGCATGACCTACGGCACCTCGATGCACGCCCTCAGGCAACGGGCCAACCTACAGCCCGGCGAAACCCTGCTGGTGCTCGGCGCCTCGGGTGGCGTCGGCCTGGCGGCGGTGGAGATCGGCAAGGCCATGGGCGCGCGGGTGATCGCCGCCGCCAGCAGCGCCGAGAAACTCGCGGTGGCCAAGGCCGCCGGTGCCGACGAGCTGGTCAACTACAGCGAGGCCAGCCTCAAGGACGAGATCAAGCGCCTGACCGGCGGCAATGGCGCCGATGTGATCTACGACCCGGTGGGCGGCGACCTGTTCGACCAGGCCATTCGCTCCATCGCCTGGAACGGCCGGCTGCTGGTGGTGGGTTTCGCCAGCGGGCGCATCCCTGAACTGCCGGTGAACCTGGCCCTGCTCAAGGGCGCTGCGGTGGTGGGCGTGTTCTGGGGCTCCTTCGCCCAGCGCCAGCCCCAGGACAACACGGCGAACTTCCAGCAACTGTTCGCCTGGCACGCCGAAGGCAAGCTCAAGCCCCTGGTGTCCCAGGTCTATCCCCTGGCCGAGGCGGCCCGGGCCATCGACGACCTCGGCCAGCGCAAGGCCGTGGGCAAGGTGGTGGTGCAGGTACGCTGAGCCGCCAGGAGCTGCGTCCTCAGCAGGCCTTGCAACGCTTGAGCCGCGCCTCCAGGTTGCGATCCGGCATGGCGTGGCTGCGCAGGGCCTGGACAGTCTGCTCGACATAGTCGCGGGTGGTGCCGTACCGCCCACAAGCGCTTTCGAACACCTGATTCAGCACGTGGTCCGGCAGGTTGCCGGCGTAGCTGGGCAGGTGCCGCTCCAGCACGAACCCCAGCGCCTGGACCTGGTTACCATCTTCGAGGCGGCAGTTGAGCCAGTGCGGGCGGTAGGAGGGATAAGGCATTTCCCGCTGCCACAGGGCATACAGCGAATCTTCCAGGCACTCCTCCGACAATCGGTAGGCAAAACCACTGCAGGAGCCGCCACGGTCCAGGCCGAAGACCAGGCCCGGCCGCTCGGGGGTTCCCCGGTGCTCGTGGGACCACAGGTACAGGCCTCGGTGATAGCCATGTACCCGCCCGCGTACCCGCTCGACCGCCGAACACTCAGGGCGCCAGATCAGCGAACCATAGGCGAACAACCAGACCGGCCCACCCTGGTGCCTGGCCATAGTGGCTTGCATGGAGCTGCGCAGTTGTTCGTGGGTCAGCTGCGGCCCGAGATCGAGCCGCGGAGGGTAAGCCAGGTTCAGGTAGCTGGATTCAAGGGCGGTCATGGCGAATAGCGTTCAGCTCCCCGCGAAAAAGAAGTTACTTAATAGAACGCCCGGCAGTAACTACAAGACACATGAGTTACAAGACAAGTTAAGTAAAAACAACTAAGGCCACTTAACTTTAAGGAC
>NZ_JBJJLO010000180.1:0-7751 GCF_046230915.1 Pseudomonas sp. KCJK8993 | reverse complement strand
ACTGCAAATTTGGTGGAGCTAGACGGGATCGAACCGTCGACCTCTTGCATGCCATGCAAGCGCTCTCCCAGCTGAGCTATAGCCCCTCGTCGGTGAGGACGGGGCGAATCTTAAGGGGCGTTCGCAAGGCTGTCAATTTTTTTTCAGCTTTTTGCAAAAAAATTTGCCGGGATAACAATCACTTACCGGCCCGCCCTGAAAAACCGGGCTTTTGCGCCCTTCCCGACTTGTGCCGACTCCCGCAAAAGAGTCGACCCAAGCCTGGAGAATTACCGGTCACGGCAACCAATTCGCCTGACGCCAGAGATTCAAGCGTAGTCGAAAAGCTCGCCGTTCCTGGCAGCACTACTGCGGCACCCGGCCGTCTCAGGCGATGGCGCCCAGCAGTTTTTCCCACTCCTTGTTCTCTTTCTTCGACACGCCACCGAGCAGGTCGATGGCCTGGCGCAGACGGAAGCGAGTCAGGTCAGGACCCAGGATTTCCATGGCATCGAGCACCGACACCGAACTGGCCTGGCCGGTGATGGCGGCGAACATCAGTGGCATGGCATCGCGCAGCTTCAACTCCAGGGACTCGACCACAGCCTGGATAGTCGCGGTAATGCTGTCCTTTTCCCATTGGCGCAGGCCTTCGAGCTTCCACAGGATCAGCTGCATCAGCTGGCGCACCTGGTCGCCCGACAGCTTCTTGGATTCGAACAGCTTGGCATCCGGAGTGACTCCACCAGCGAAGAAGAACCCGGCCAGCGGCGCGATCTGGCTGAAGGTCTCGACCCGGCCCTGGACGTGGGGAGCGATCTTCATCATGTAGTCGCTGTTGAACGCCCACTTCTGCACGCGAGTGGCGAACTCCTCCACCGGCAGGTCACGCAGCCACTGGCCGTTGAGCCAGGACAGTTTCTCGATATCGAAGATCGGCCCACCCAGGGAGACCCGCGACAGGTCGAAGTTGTCGACCATTTCCTGCAACGAGAACTTCTCGCGCTCGTCCGGCATCGACCAGCCCATGCGCCCCAGGTAGTTGAGCATGGCCTCGGGCATGAAGCCCATGCGCTCGTAGAAGGTCACCGAAGTCGGGTTCTTGCGCTTGGACAGCTTGCTCTTGTCCGGGTTACGCAGCAGCGGCATGTAGCACAACTGCGGTTGCTCCCAGCCGAAGTACTCGTAAAGCAGGATCAGTTTCGGCGCCGACGGCAGCCACTCTTCGCCACGCAGCACGTGGGTGATGCCCATCAGGTGGTCGTCGACCACGTTGGCCAGGAAGTAGGTCGGCAAGCCATCGGTCTTCATCAGGACCTGCATGTCCATGCGATCCCATGGGATCTCGACATCGCCACGCAGCATGTCCGGCACCACACAGACGCCTTCGCTGGGCACCTTCATGCGGATCACATGGGGCTCACCGGCCGCCAGGCGCTGGGCCACCTCTTCCTTGGACAGCAACAATGCGCGTCCGTCGTAGCGCGGGGTTTCGCCGCGGGCCATCTGCTCGGCACGCATCTGGTCCAGTTCCTCGGCGGTGCAGAAGCATGGGAACGCATGCCCCATGTCCACCAGTTGCTGGACGTACTTCTGGTAGATATCGCCACGTTCACTCTGGCGATACGGGCCATGGGGACCGCCGACATCCGGGCCTTCGCTCCAGTTGATCCCCAGCCAGCGCAAGGCATCGAAGATCTGCTGTTCGGACTCGCGGGTCGAACGCAGTTGGTCGGTGTCTTCGATACGCAGGATGAACTCACCGCCGTGCTGCTTGGCAAAGCAATAGTTGAACAAAGCGATATAAGCAGTACCTACGTGGGGATCCCCGGTAGGCGATGGCGCAATGCGCGTACGGACGGTGGTCATGGCATGTCTCGGAAAGAATAGAAAAGCTAAGGAACAAACAAGGGGCGAATGGTAACAGGCGATACCAGGCGCGCTCCAGTAAGGAGGGCATTTAAGCCCAGGTCACGGTTACGGACGATCGCGCCCCATGGCCGCTGCCATGGGGGCGCACACCGCTCAGACGTTGAGCAGGCGCTCACGCAGCTTGCCGATCTCGTCCCGCAGTTGGGCTGCCGCCTCGAATTCCAGGTCCCGGGCCAGTTGGTACATCTTTTCCTCCAACTGGCGGATGCGCTTGGTGATCTCGCTCGGCGAGCGCAGTTCGCTTTCGTAACGAGCGCTTTCCTCCGCGGCCTTGGCCATGCCCTTGCGCTTCTTGCTGCGCGAACCGGGCACGGTGGCACCTTCCATGATGTCGGTGATGTCCTTGACCACCCCCTTTGGGGTGATGCCATTGGCCTGGTTGAAAGCCAGTTGCTTGTCGCGCCGGCGCTCGGTCTCGCCGATGGCACGCTGCATGGAGCCGGTGATGTTGTCGGCGTAGAGGATCGCCTTGCCATTGAGGTTGCGCGCAGCGCGGCCTATGGTCTGGATCAGCGAGCGCTCGGAGCGCAGGAAGCCTTCTTTATCGGCATCGAGGATCGCCACCAGCGACACCTCGGGCATGTCCAGGCCTTCGCGCAGCAGGTTGATCCCCACCAGCACGTCGAAAGTACCCAGGCGCAGGTCGCGAATGATCTCCACCCGCTCCACGGTATCGATGTCCGAGTGCAAGTAGCGCACGCGGATACCATGGTCGGCCAGGTAGTCGGTGAGATCCTCGGCCATGCGCTTGGTCAGGGTCGTCACCAGCACACGCTCCTCCAGGGCCACGCGCTTGGTGATTTCCGACAGCAAGTCGTCGACCTGGGTCAACGCCGGACGCACCTCCACCTCGGGGTCCACCAGACCGGTGGGACGCACCACCTGCTCCACCACCCGGCCGGCGTGCTCGGCCTCGTAGTTGCCGGGAGTGGCGGAGACGAAGATGGTCTGCGGGCTCACCCCTTCCCACTCGTCGAAGCGCATCGGCCGGTTATCCAGCGCCGAAGGCAGGCGGAAACCATATTCCACCAGGGTTTCCTTGCGCGAACGGTCGCCCTTATACATGGCGCCGACCTGGGGCACGCTGACATGGGACTCGTCGATCACCAACAGGGCATCGGGCGGCAGGTAGTCATACAGGGTTGGTGGCGGCGCCCCGGCCGGACGCCCGGACAGGTAGCGCGAATAGTTCTCGATACCGTTGCAGTAGCCCAGCTCGAGGATCATCTCCAGGTCGAAGCGAGTGCGCTGCTCCAGGCGCTGGGCTTCCACCAGCTTGTTGTTGGAACGCAGGTACTCCAGGCGCTCCTGCAGTTCCTCCTTGATCCCATCGACGGCCTCCAGCAGGGTCTCGCGCGGGGTCACGTAGTGGCTCTTGGGATAGAAGGTGAAGCGCGGCAGCTTGCGGATCACCTCGCCGGTCAACGGGTCGAAGGCGCTGATGCTTTCCACTTCGTCATCGAACAGTTCGATGCGGATCGCCTCCAGGTCGGATTCCGCCGGGTAAATATCGATCACATCGCCACGCACCCGGAAAGTGGCCCGGGCGAAATCCATGTCGTTGCGGGTGTATTGCAGGTCCGCCAGGCGCCGCAACAAGGCCCGCTGGTCAAGCTTGTCGCCGCGATCGACGTGCAAGACCATCTTCAGGTAGGTCTCAGGGCTGCCCAAGCCGTAGATGCAGGACACCGTGGTGACGATGATCGCGTCCTTGCGCTCCAGCAGCGCCTTGGTCGCGGACAAGCGCATCTGCTCGATATGGTCGTTGATCGAGGCGTCCTTCTCGATGAAGGTATCGGAGGACGGCACGTAGGCTTCGGGCTGGTAGTAGTCGTAGTAGGAAACGAAATATTCCACTGCGTTATTCGGGAAGAACGCCTTGAACTCGCCATACAACTGCGCGGCCAGGGTCTTGTTCGGCGCCAGTACCAGGGTCGGGCGCTGCACTTGCTGGATGACGTTGGCGATGCTGAAGGTCTTGCCCGAACCGGTCACACCGAGCAGGGTCTGGTGCGCCAGGCCGGCCTCGATGCCTTCGACCATCAGGCGGATGGCCTCCGGCTGGTCGCCGGCAGGCTGGAAACGGGTAACGAGCTGGAACTCAGACATAACCTACCTCTGGAATCATCCTGCGCGGCGCGACCGGACAGCAATGGGAAAGACCACGTACGACCCAGGTCGCCGGGGAAAGAAAACGGGAATATTCAGAATGTGGAGCCAAATCCCACAGCTTTCAAGGTAAAGGTCCTACACCCGCTAACATGCCGAATGTTGCAATAAGACTAACGGTGAGAAAATAACCCGAAAAACTTGTCGCAAAAGGCTAATAGCCTGTCGCCCGCCGCGATGATGGCCTCTATACTAGCTCCCCGTTTGTGCACCGCTCTAGTGCATTCGGCTGGAGCGCGGCACGTCCCTCCACACTCCATTCAGAGCCGCCGTAAAATGAGCCTGTTCTCCGCTGTCGAAATGGCACCACGCGATCCAATCCTGGGCCTCAACGAAGCATTCAACGCCGACACCCGTACCGACAAGGTCAACCTTGGGGTGGGCGTGTATTGCAATGAGGAGGGACGCATTCCACTCCTGCGCGCCGTTGTCGAAGCCGAGACGATCCGCGCGGCCCAGCATGCTTCCCGTGGCTACCTGCCGATCGACGGCATCGCCGCCTACGACCAGGCGGTACAGAAGCTGCTGTTCGGTGCCGACTCGCCACTGCTGGCCGCGGGCCGCGTGGTCACCACCCAGGCCGTCGGCGGCACTGGCGCCCTGAAGATCGGCGCCGACTTCCTCAAGCAACTGCTGCCCAATGCCGTGGTCGCCATCAGCGACCCGAGCTGGGAGAACCATCGCGCACTGTTCGAGACCGCTGGCTTCCCGGTACGCAACTACCGCTACTACGATGCCGCTACCCATGACGTGAACCGCGCCGGCCTGCTGGAAGACCTCAATGCCCTGCCAGAGCAGTCCATCGTTGTCCTGCACGCCTGCTGCCACAACCCGACCGGCGTCGACCTGAACCCAGAGGACTGGAAGAACGTCCTGGAAGTGGTCAAGGCCAGGAACCTGGTGCCGTTCCTGGACATGGCCTACCAGGGCTTCGGCGATGGCATCGACGAAGATGCCGCCGCTGTGCGCCTGTTCGCCGATTCGGGCCTGACTTTCTTCGTTTCCAGCTCTTTCTCCAAGTCGTTCTCGCTGTACGGCGAGCGTGTCGGCGCACTGTCCATCATCAGCAGCTCGAAGGAAGAAAGCGCCCGCGTGCTGTCCCAGGTCAAGCGCGTGATCCGCACCAACTACTCCAACCCGCCGACCCATGGCGCCACCATCGTCGCCGCAGTGCTCAACAACCCGGAACTGCGTGCCCAATGGGAACAGGAACTGGCGGAAATGCGCCTGCGGATTCGCGGCATGCGTACCCAGATGGTCGACTTGCTGGCCAAGGGCGCCCCACAGCACGACTTCAGCTTCGTCGGCCGCCAACGCGGCATGTTCTCCTACTCCGGCCTGAGCGCCGAGCAAGTGGGCCGGCTGCGCAACGAGTTCGGCATCTATGCCCTGGACACCGGCCGCATCTGCGTTGCCGCGCTGAACCAGAGCAATATCGGCGTAGTGACCAAGGCCATCCTCCAGGTGATCTGAGCCACTGCCGGTAGCCTGTAAACAAGAGGGGAAGCCAGGGCTTCCCCTTTTTCATGGGCGCCCGGCATTCTCCTCCACGCCCTCTAGACTCAAACCGTGCCTTGCCAAGCGAGAACCGCCAATGAGAAACGATGACCTGCGGGCCGAACGCGACGACCCCGAACATTACCTGCCCCGCTCGCAGAAACGCGCAAAAAGCCTGGTGCTGCAGATCGCCCTGGGCGTCTTCCTCGGAGGCCTGGCGTTGTGGCTGGTGCAACTGGCGGCCAATGCACTGATGGCCAGGCTGATGCTCGGCACCTTGACCTTCGGCGGCTGAAGGCGGCGCCTGCGCATTTGAAGAAAAAAGTTCGTCTTTTCTCTTCAAGCGCTTGACTTCCCTTTTTGAATCAGTAAGATACGGCGCATTCCGCGATAGCTCAGTTGGTAGAGCAAGTGACTGTTAATCACTGGGTCCCTGGTTCGAGTCCAGGTCGTGGAGCCATCTTCCCAGACTGATTTGCCACGCAATCCATGAAGAGCGCCCTGCTCCTCCGGCAAGTCGGCTCAAGCGATATCCCTTCAGATACCTCCTGAGCATGCCAGCCAGGCATGCGGCAAAGCTATTCATATACCCCTGAAAACTCCATGCCCATGCCTGGTTGCTTTGCCGCAAAGGCCTGACGTAGGCTGTGCGCTTCCTTTTCCAACCAGTCAGACAATGATGTCCGTTCCAGCACAGTTAGCGTGCCGTTCTTCCTCGATCTCCCCTTCGGCCAGCCTGGTCGTTGTCCAGCATGACTGCGCGATCAATCGTCGGCGTCGCAGCGTGCTGTTCGCCTTCACCTTCTCTCCCCCCCAAGGCCAGCGCTGACCGCGACTGCCCCCCTTGTCACCTCCTGCGGTCCGCACCTGGCGCAAGCGACCTGAAAGCATCTCGCCTGCCCCAAGACCTGTACGCGCACCAGGGCTCGCCCGGCAATCGCCTGTACCGCCACCTGCATCCGCGCGCAGGACCGCACTTTTTTACTTCATCTAGGCACCTGGAAATCCAGGTGCAGGTCTCGAGCAATGAACAAAGCCTTGTTAGCCGCCCTGATCCTGGGCATCTCCATCGTCGGCCTGAGCATCGGCTCCAGCGTGCCGATCCTGGCCCTGCGCCTGTACCAGGCCGGCGCCTCCAACAACCAGATCGGCCTCATGTCGGCCCTGCCCGCCGCCGGCATGATGCTCTCGGCCTTCCTGGTCAATGCCCTGTGCCAACGCCTGACCCGCCGCCAGATCTACTTGCTGTGCTTCAGTCTCTGCGCCCTGAGCGTGGCCACCCTGGAACTGCCTGGCCTCGATCTCTACAGCCTGGGCCTGGCACGTATCGGCATGGGCCTGGGCGCCGGGCTGATCATCATCCTCGGGGAAACCTGGGTCAATGAAATGGCCGAGGACAGCAGCCGTGGGCGCCTGGTGGCGGTCTATACCACCTGCTTCACCTTCTTCCAGCTGCTGGGGCCGGGCCTGGTGTCGGTACTGGGCACCGAAGGACCGGCGGTGCTGGGTATCGTCACCATCGGTTATGCGCTGGCTATCGCCGTGGTCTGGCTGACCCTACCCCGGGAAGACGCCCCGAGTCCCCACGCCGAAAGCCGAACCTTCTCGGTACTGGGCTTCATCCGCGTCGCCCCCGCGCTGTGCGTGGGCATCTTGTTCTTCGCCTTCTTCGACAGCATGGTGCTCTCGCTCTTCCCGGTCTATGCCGCGGACCATGGCTACAGCATCAAGCTCGCCGCCCTGATGGTGACCATCATTCTCCTGGGCGACACGGCGTTCCAATTCCCCCTGGGCTGGCTCTCGGACAAGCTCGGGCGCCCCGGCATCTACCTGGGCTGCGGCATCATCTCGCTGCTGATCGGCCTGGGCCTGCCGGTGCTGATGGAAACCCCCGGCCTGCTCTGGCCGAGCCTGGTGATCCTCGGGGCCGCGGCCGGCGGCATCTACACCCTGGCGATCGTCCTGATCGGGCAGTCCTTCAGCGGCCCGGACCTGGTCACCGCCAACGCCAGCGCCGGCCTGCTCTGGGGCATCGGCAGCCTGCTCGGACCACTGCTCAGCGGCGCGGCCATGAGCGGCGGCAGCTACGGCCTGCCCCTGACCCTATCGGCAGCCGCCGCCATCGTGGTGCTGTTCGCCCTGTCCCTGGTGCGCCAGGGCCAGTTCAAGGTCGC
>NZ_JBJJLO010000179.1:0-7869 GCF_046230915.1 Pseudomonas sp. KCJK8993 | reverse complement strand
GCCCATCAGGCCGCAGGGCGTGTTGCGCTATTTTTCCGCGCTGGCCCTCTCGCGGCGGGCCGGGGGCCCGCCGCCGGGCCCAGCCCCCCCGCGCCCGCCAGTGGCTGATCAGATGACGGCTCCAGGCCTCGCCGATTCCGCCGGCCCCCCCGATCACCACATAGACCCCGCCCTCGCGGTAATGCACCGTGCCGGCGCCCGGCTCCGGGCTGTCGGCCAGGGGCAGCAGGCGTTGCTCGAACCACTGCCCGTCGCGCCAGGCCAGACACTGGCCCGGCACTTGCGGCTCAAGCAGCGCTTGGGGCAATGCCTGGTCATCCGACGGCAGATCCACCAGTTCCACCCGCCACTGTTCCTGCTCCTTGACCAGAGAGCCGGCCAAGCCGTGGCAGGCGGCCAGTTCCGGCACCAAGGGCTCAGCGGCATGCAACGTCACGCTGGCGCTGAAGACCAGCTGCAGTTGCAGCGCCTGCTGCGCCACCTGCGACTGCAACAGTGCCTTGATCAAGCGAAACAGCATCAGCGTGGCCTGCTGTGCCGGGGCCACCCAGACCAGGCGCTGGAATGGCCGGCAGGCGGCCAGCTGGGCAGCGAGTTCCTCGATGTCGCCGGACTGCTCCGCGATGCACTCGAACCCGGGGTACAAGCCGGACAGCCATTGGCGATGTCCCTCGGATGCCCCCATGACCAGGGTCGGCAGTGCCTGTATCGGGCCTGGTCGAGCGGTGCAAGCCGACCAGCGTGGTGCCAACAGGCTCAGGCCTGCCGGCAGCGCTGGGGAGCCGGCCAGCGCCGCCACCGGTTCGCGCGCCTTGCCCAGTGGCCGCGAGCTGAAGCCGCGCAGTGTCACGGCGACGTGCCCCTGGGCATCGCACAGCTGGATCTCGATCCGTTGCACGGCCGAACCTGCACGCTTGTCCAGGCTGACCAGGGCCCACATCCGTGGCTGGCAGCGACCGTGCACTTGCACCTGTTCCACGGCGAAAGGCAGCAGTGTCTCGCCCTCGCCCTCCGGGCCTTGCAGCAGGCCGATGGACGCCTGGACCGCGCAGTCGAGCATGCCCGGATGCAATAGCCAATCGCCCTCGAACCACTGTTGCGCCAACTCCAGTTGGGCCAGCACCCGGCCCTCGCCCAGCCACAGTCGCGACACCCCGCGATGGCTCGGGCCATAGTCGATGCCCAGCGCGGCGAAGCGGGTATACAGTTCGCCGGCTTCGATGCTGCGCGTCCAGCCGTCCGCGCGCAGTCGATCCAGGTCCAGCGCGGGCGCCTGGCTCGCCGTGACCACCTGGGCGCTGCCCTGGCAATGCTCCTGCACCACGGCACCGACCTGGGAATAGATCCGAAACTCGATCCGCTCCTGCTCCAGGTTCAACTCCACGTGCAGCTCGTTGGCTTGTGGCGTCGGCCCATAGGGCGCCAGCCACGCCACATTGCGCAGTTGCAACGTGCCGCCATCCAGGACTTGCGGGTCCAGCGCGCGGACCATCGCCGCCCGGGCCATTTCCAGGTAGGCCACGCCGGGCATGGTGCTCTGGCCCGCGACCCGATGGTCAGCGAACCAGGGCTCGTCGCCCCGCCAGCGACTGCTGAAACGCTGCCGGGAGAAATCCGAGGTGTTGCGCTCCAGCAGTGGATGCAACCAGGCGCCAGTGACCGGCTGGCCGCTGCCTGGGGTACACGCAAGATCGGTGACCCAGTAGCGCTCGCCGGCAAAGGGGTAGCCCGGCAAGTTCAGGCGGCGCATCGGCCGCCCTTCGCGGTAGAACTGACGCCAGTCGAGCGCCAGGCCCTGGACCCAGAGTTCCAGTAGCTTGTGGTACTTGCGCTTGGCGATCCAGGCCGTCAAGGCGGCCGCCATGTCGTCATCCTGGCCGAACAGCGCCAGCGCCGGGTTGTCGCCCGTGGCCAGGCCGCGATACGGCGCCTTGCCGCTGGCGACGAAGGTGTCGAGCTGGCGTTGCAGGTCCGCCAGCGAGTCGCTCAACAAGGCCAGCCGCTGCGCCATCGGCTCACGGCCGACTTGCAGCGTGTAGGCCAGGGCGTCGAGGTAGCCCTGGACATCTCCAGCGGCCTGGCTTGGGACGCTGGCGATGAACTGCGCCAGGCGTCGCGCCGACTCACGCAGCTGGTCTTCGGTGCGGGCCGAGAGCAGGAACGCCCTGGGGCCCGGCGACGCCTCGCTGGGCAACGGCTGCGGCGCGCGGTATTCCTCCAGCAGGATATGGGCGTTGGCGCCGCCGAAACCGAACGAGCTGATGCCTGCCCGGCGCGGTAGCTCGTTGCCGTCTCGATCCTTGCAGGCGGCCCAGGGACGGCTGTGCTGGACAACGTAGAAGGGGCTGCCATCGAGTTCGATATAGGGGTTGAGCGACTCGCAGTGCAGGCTCTTGAACAGGGTCTTGTGCTTGAGTTGCAACAGCACCTTGATCACCCCGGCGATCCCGGCGGCCAGTTCCAGGTGACCGATGTTCGATTTCACCGAGCCGACCCCGCAATACCCCTGGCCCGGTTGTTCGCCGCCCAGCTCATCGGCCAGTTCGCGGAACGCCATCTTCAGGCCATTGATCTCGATCGGGTCCCCCAGTTCGGTCCCCGTGCCGTGGGCCTCGATGTAGCCGATGCTGCGCGGATCGACCCCGGCCTTGCGGTAGGTGCTCTTGAGCAGCTCGGCCTGGGCACGGGGGTTGGGCGCCGTCAACGAGTTGGCCTTGCCGCCGTGGTTCTGTGCGGTACCGCGGATCAGTGCATAGATCGGGTCGCCATCGGCTTCGGCCTGGGCGCGGGTTTTCAACACGATCATCCCCACCCCCTCGCCCCGCGCATAACCGTTGGCCTGGGCCGAGAAGGTCTTGCTGCGCCCGTCGAGCGCCAGCATGCCGGCCTTGCTGAAGCTGATCTGGGCCTCGGGAGCGACCAGGGTATTGACCCCGCCGGCGATCGCCATGGCGCAATCGCCGCTGCGAATGGCTTGCACGGCGCGGTGGATGGCCACCAGCGAGGAGGAACAGGCGGTTTCGATCGGCTCGCTGGGGCCATGGAAATCCAGCAGGAAACTCATGCGGTTGGGGCCAACCGAAGGCACCATCGCCGTGGCGCTGTAGCCTTCCACCGGTACCCCGGCCTTGGCGATCAGGCTGCTGTAGCCGGTCACCCCGGTGCCGACGAAGATCCCGGTATCGCTGCCGGCCAGGTCCCTGGCGGCATAACCGGCGTCTTCGATAGCCAGCCAGACATGGGTCATCAGCAACCGCTGCTGGGGGTCCATCAACTGCGCCTCACGCGGCGAGATGGCGAAGAACAGCGGGTCGAAGTGGTCGACACCGTGAATGAATCCGCCCCATTTGACGTTGGTCTTGTTCGGTTCCCGGTGCGGATCGCCGTAATACTCGCGCCAGTCCCAACGGCTGGCGGGCACCTCGCTGATGCAATCGCGTCCATCTTGAAGGTTGCGGCAAAACTGAGCGACGTCCTCGGCCATGGGGAAACACCCGCTGACCCCGATGATCGCGATGTCATCCAGGGCCGCACCTGCCGCCGTCGTGGCCGGCGGTGGCGCGGCTGGCCGTGGCGTCACTGTCGGCCGCGGTTGCTCAAGGGCTTGGCCCTGGGGCGCCTCGGTCCGCGGCGCAAACCGCGCAGCCAGCACATCGTGATGCTCACGCTCCAGGTAAGCGGCGAAGCGGCCAATGGTGGCGTGTTCGAAGAAGATCGTCGGCGCCAGGCTCAGCCGCCATTGCTGCTTCAGGCTGTTGGCCAGCGTGGTCAGGCTGATCGAATCGAAGCCGTACTGGCTGAACTCGGCATCGGTGCGGATATCGCTGGCGGGAATCTTCATCTGCGCGGACACCTGCTCGATCAAGGCCCGCTGCAAGGCCTGGCCCAGCCCGGGAGCCGCGGGCGCCACGCCGGCGAACCCGGGCGGCGGCGCTGCCGGCCGTGGCGCGCCGCCGACCAGCCGGATGATCGGCCCGGGCTGGCCGTGCATGACCAACACTTGGGGCAATGCCAGGGCAACGCACTGGCGCAAGGCATGGATCCCGGCGTTGCTGGGCATCGCCAGCATGCCGGTGTCCTGCTGCATTTGCCGGGCGGTGGCGGCATCCACCCGCATGCCGCCGTCCTTCCACAGTGGCCAGTTGATCGCCAGGCTGTGGCCTTGACGCAGCCCCTGGGCGACGAGCCGCTGGCGATAGGCCGCATAGCGATCGACGAAGGCATTGGCCGCGGCGTAGTCCGCCTGGCCGACATTGCCGACCACACCGGTTCCCGAGGAAAAACCGATCCAGAAATCCAGCGCCAGGTCGGCGGTGGCCAGGTCGAGGTGACGGGTACCGGCGACCTTCGCCGCCAGCACCTGCCTGAACTGCTCGTCCTGCTTGTTGACCAGCAAGCTGTCCTGGATCACCCCGGCGCAGTGCAGCACGCCGTCCAGATGCCGATGCTCGGCGACGATCTCTGCCACCAGGCGCCGTACCGCCGGTTCGTCGCTGACGTCCAGTTGCCGGTATTCGATGCGGTTGCGCCGCGGATCGATCCCGGCCATGGCATCCGCGGTCGCTGGCGAACGGCCGGTGAGAATCAACACAGCGTCGCTGACGCTGGCGACGATGGCCTGGGCGAACACCCGGCCCAGGCCGCCCAGGCCTCCAGTGATCAAGTACACCCCGCGATCCCGCCACGGCGCCTCGATCGCCAGGTCCATCGGGGGGCAAGGCAGCCAGTGCAGGACCTGGCGCCGGCCACCCTGGTAACGGATCGCGACATCGGACGCTGGCGCATTGTCCGCCAACCGTTGTGCCAGGCACTGGGGTTCGTCCAGTTCGAGCAGTTGGGCACGCACCGCCGGCACCTCCAGTTGCAGGCTGCGTAGCAGCGCCGCCAGGCCGCCGACCAGGCGTTTGCCATGGGGGTCATGTACCGCCAATTGCAACAGGCGCCGGCCGCCACCTGCGCCGAGCAGCCCCTTGATTTGCTGCAACAGCGCCAGGGCGGTCCGTTCATAGTCCAGGGCGCAGTCCTGTTCGATGAAGTCCAGCACCCGGCATTGGCCCCCGACGCCCTGCCCGTCCAGTTGCCGCTGGACCTGGCCGGCGCTTTCCGGCTCGAAGCCGCTGAGCAGGACCAGGCGCTGCTCGAACTCCGGCGCGGCTGCAGCGGGCGCGGGTTCATCAAGCCAGCGCGGCTGGAACAACAGGGTCTGTGGCAGCGCCGTTGCACCATCCACCGGCTCGTCCACCGGGTTCAGTACCCGGGAGGTGAACCCTCGCAGCGCCACGCACAGCTTGCCTTGCTCGTCGAACAACTGGATGTCCAGGCGCTGCAGGGCCGTCTCGGCCTGCTGGTCCCCGCGGCGTTCGGCATAGCCCACCCGGGCCCACATCCGTTCGCTGCAGCGGTCCAGGACCTGCAAGGCCTCCAGGGCGAACGGCAGCGTCGGCCGGGACAACGCCGGCAACTGCTGCCGCTGTTCCTCGTCCAGCACCACATCGGCCCCGAGGCTCAAGGCAATGGCGGCCTGCAATGCCGAGTCCAGCAGCGATGGGTGCAGCACATAGTCGCCAAGGCTCGCCTGCTGGCAAGCGGGCAGCGCCAGTTGCGCCAGCACCTCGCCATGCCCCAGGTACACCCTCTGCAAGCCCTGGTAGGCCGGACCGTGATCGAAGGTCATGGCCTGGTAAGCCTGGTAGCACTGCCCGGCATCAAGCTGGCCACCGTTCATGCGTGCCTTGAACGCCGCCAGGTCGGCCAACTGCGGCGCGGCGGGCGCGGCGAAGTTGGCCAGGCCCTGGCTGTGCAACAGCGCTTGGCCCATCGCCTGGCCGGTCGCCGGATCCAGTTCGCGACTGCTGATTTCGAAGCGCAGTTGCCCATCGTCCTCGGCCGTGAGTTCGACCTCCACTTGCCGTGGCCGGTCCTCGACGATCAGGGGCCGCAGCCAGACCACCTGGCTCAGTGACGGTTGTCGTCCCGGTGCGACCAGGGCCACGGCGGCCCGGGCCATCTCCAAGTGAGCGACCCCGGGAAAGATCCGTTGCCCCGCAACCCGATGCTGCGCCAGGAACCACTCCTGGCCATCGAATCGACTGGTGAAGCGTTGCCGCTGCGGATCCGAAGTGTCGCGTTCGAGGAACGGATGCAGGGGCGCCGCGATACCGGCGCCGGCCTCGCCCGCCGCGGCACCGCGTTGTGCTGGCGGTATCCAGAAGTTCTGTCGGGCGAAGGGATAGACCGGCGCGTGTATCCGCCGCGCGGTGCTGTGGTGCTGGCGATTGAAGGCAGCCCAGTCGAGGCTGCCCCCGGCCACCCAGGCTTCGGCCAGTGCTTGCAGGCTCGCCGGATCGCCAGCGACGGGCAACGGGATGTCCCGGCGTTCACCGCTCACGACCTGGCCGTCCCAGCAATGCCGGCAGGCGCGGCGATCCAGCCAGTGGTTGAGTTGCTGGCGCAACTGCTCCTTGTCGCCGCACAGGAACATCAATCGATGCGCCAGGGCCTGCCGTCCGACTTGCAGGGTATAGGCCAGGTCCGCCAGGCGCAGGTCCGGGTCCAGCAAGGCCTGGCGCAGCCGCCGGGCATAGCGCCTGAGGCTATCGGCGGTACGTGCCGACAACGGTAGCAGGCAAAGCGGGCCCGGCTCCTCGGTGGGGGCCGCCAGGGTTTGCGGCGCCTGGCGAATGACCATGTGCACATTGGTGCCGCTATGCCCGAAGGAATTGAGCGCGGCCATCCTCGGGCCGTCGGCTGGCCACTCCCGAGGTTCGCGATGGATATGGAACGCCGAGCCCGCCAGCTCGATGCGCGGGTTGAGCTGCTGGAAGTGCAGCAGCCCCGGCAGTTGCCGGTGTTTCATCGACAACAGGATCTTGATCAGGCTGACCACACCGGCGGCCGCCGAGGCATGGCCGATGTGCGCCTTGGCGCTGCCCAGCGCGCAATAACCGGTGTCGCTGGTGAACTGGCGGAACGCTCGCACCAGCGCGTTGACTTCCACCGGGTCTCCCAGCGGCGTGCCGGTGCCATGGGCCTCGACGTAGCTGATCTGCCGTGGGTCGATGCCATGGCGCCGATACAGTTCGCCGATCAGCCGCTCCTGGGCCTGGCCGCTGGGCGCGGTGATCCCGTTGCTGGCGCCGTCCTGGTTCATTCCCGAGGCGCAGATCACCCCGTGGATCGGGTCGCCATCGGCCAGTGCCTCGGACAGGCGCTTGAGCGCCAGCATGCCCACCGCCTCGGACAGGACGATGCCGTCGCTGCGCTGGTCGAAGGTATGGCAGCGCCCGGTGGGCGAAAGCATGTCCATCTGGGCGAGGCTGATCAGCCCGGGCTCGCCGAGGGTGGCGAATACACCGCCGGCCAGGGCCAGCGTCGACTCCCCGTTGCGTAAGCTTTCGCAGGCCAGGTGGATCGCCGTGGCCGAGGACGAACAACCGGTATTGACCACCAGCGCCGGCCCCTTGAAATCCAGGTAGTAAGACAGCCGCGAAGCGATGATCGCGTCGGAGGCGCCGATGAAGGTCTCGTGGAAATACCCCGCCGGCTCGGCACCGACGAAGATCCCCACGGCCTGGTCACGCAAGCCCTTGGGGTTGTAGCCGGCATCTTCCAGGGCCTTCCAGCTCTCCTGGAGCACCAGCCTCTGGTGCGGATTCATCGACTCGGCATCGCGGGGGGAAATATTGAAGAACAGCGGATCGAAGTCGTCCCGCTGTTCCAGGATCCCACCCCACTTGCAATAGGTCTTGCCGCTTTGGCGCTCGGCCGAAAAGGCCCGTCGCTGGTCCAGGTAGCGCTCGCCCAGTTCGCCCACGCCATCGACGCCGGTGCTGAGGTTGTGCCAGAAACGCTCGACGTCGGCCGCGCCGG
>NZ_JBJJLO010000178.1:0-7877 GCF_046230915.1 Pseudomonas sp. KCJK8993 | reverse complement strand
GTCTGCACGCCAGTCAGCTCCTTGTAGAGCTTCTGGGTGATCGGACCGACTTCTTTTTCGCTGTAGAACACGTGCAGCTTGTCCTGGTACTCGATGCCGCCGATCGGGGTGATCACCGCGGCGGTACCGCAGGCGCCGGCTTCCTTGAAGTCGGCGAGCTTGTCGATGAACACGTCGCCTTCGACCACTTCCAGGCCCAGGCGGCTCTTGGCCAGTTCGATCAGCGACAGGCGGGTGATGCCCGGCAGTACCGATGGCGAGTTCGGGGTGACGAACTTGTCGTCATGGGTGATCCCGAAGAAGTTGGCCGAGCCGACTTCCTCGATCTTGCTGTGGGTCAGCGGGTCCAGGTAGATGCAGTCGGCGAAGCTGGCCTTCTTGGCCTGGGAGCCGGGCATCAGGCTGGCGGCGTAGTTGCCACCGACCTTGGCCGCGCCGGTGCCTTGTGGCGCCGCACGGTCATAGCTGGAGATCAGGAAGTTGTGCGGGGTCAGGCCGCCCTTGAAGTAGGCACCGACCGGAATGGCGAAGATCGAGAAGATGAACTCGGGTGCGGTCCGCACGCCGATGTTGTCGCCCACGCCGATCACGAACGGACGCAGGTACAGCGCGCCGCCGGTGCCGTAGGGCGGGATGAAGCGTTCGTTGGCCTTGACCACGGCCTTGCACGCTTCGATGAATTGTTCGGTCGGTACCTGTGGCATCAGCAGGCGAGCGCAGCTGCGCTGCATGCGGGCGGCGTTCTGGTCCGGGCGGAACAGGTTGATCGAACCGTCCTTGCAGCGGTAGGCCTTGAGGCCCTCGAAGCACTGCTGGCCATAGTGCAGGGCGGTGGAGCCCTCGCTGATGTGCAGCACGTTGTCTTCGGTCAGGGTGCCTGCGTCCCACTCGCCGTTGCGCCAGTACGACAGATAGCGCTTGTCTGTCTTGATGTAGTCAAAACCCAGCTTGTCCCAATTGATGCTTTCGTTACCCATGACACCCTCTATTTCTTAACTACCGTCGGAACGGCTCAAGGCTTCTGACGTTTTTATTGGATGGGCACAACAATACTGCATTCCGAGGGCAGGCCGCACCCCGGACGATGGGAGGGGGAGCAAAAAAACTTAGCCTGCTCATGAACCCTCCCGTCACCTCGGGGATAGCGATCTGCGTAGGAGCTTTTCTGTAGGAGCGAAGCTTGCTCGCGAAGCGTCGGTGC
This sequence comes from Pseudomonas sp. KCJK8993, assembly GCF_046230915.1. NCBI lineage: Bacteria > Pseudomonadati > Pseudomonadota > Gammaproteobacteria > Pseudomonadales > Pseudomonadaceae > Pseudomonas > Pseudomonas sp. KCJK8993. Next base: position 6,676 of record NZ_JBJJLO010000178.1, on the reverse strand, counting down.
AGACGGCTCGACATCTCTGGCGTGCCTGCCGGCTTTATCGCGGGCAAGCCTCGCTCCTACGGTCCGGCTTTACATATGCAACGCGTGGCCCAGGGCTCGCAATGCGGCTTCCTGGACCGCCTCGCCCAGGGTCGGGTGGGCGTGGATGGTGCCGCCGATGTCTTCCAGGCGCGCGCCCATCTCCAGGGATTGGCCGAACGCCGTGGCCAATTCGGAAACCCCGACGCCCACTGCCTGCCAACCCAGCACCAGGTGGTTGTCACGCCGTGCCACCACGCGCACGAAGCCACCCTTGGATTCCAGGGTCATGGCCCGGCCGTTGGCGGCGAACGGGAAGCTGGCGACGATGCAGTCCAGGCCGGCGGCCTTGGCTTCGTCCGGGGTCTTGCCGACCACCACCACTTCCGGGTCGGTGAAGCACACCGCCGGGATCGCCGCCGGGGTGAACTCCCGGCGCTTGCCGGCGATCAGCTCGGCCACCATCTCGCCCTGGGCCATGGCCCGGTGGGCCAGCATCGGCTCGCCGCTCAGGTCGCCGATGGCCCAGACGTTGCGCATGCTGGTCTGGCAGCGTGCGTCGATCTTGATCGCCGAGCCGTTCATGTCCAGGTTCAGCGCCTCCAGGTTCCAGCCCTGGGTGTTGGGCTTGCGGCCCACCGCCACCAGCACCTGGTCGGTTGCCAGGTCCAGGGTGTCGCCGTTGGGGTCGCGTACCTGCAGGCTGCTGGTGCCGGCATCGAAGCCCAGTACGCTGTGCTTGAGGTAGAGCTTGATCCCCAGTTGCTTGACCGACTCCAGCACCGGCTGGGTCAGCTCGGCGTCATAGGCCGGCAGGATGCGCTCCTGGGCCTCGACCACGCTGACGTCGACCCCCAGCTTGCGGTAGGCGATGCCCAGTTCCAGGCCGATGTAGCCACCGCCGACCACGGCCAGGCGCTTGGGCAGGACCTTGGGCGCCAGGGCCTCGGTGGAGGAGATGATCGGCCCGCCGAGGGGCAGCATCGGCAGGTTGACGCTCTTGGAGCCGGTGGCCAGCAGCAGGTGCTCGCACTGGATGCGGGTGTCGGCGCCGTCGATTTCCACGGTCTTGCCGTCGATCACCCGGGCCCAGCCATGGATCACCTGGACCTTGTTCTTTTTCAGCAGGGCCGCGACCCCGGTGGTCAGGCGGTCGACGATGCCGTCCTTCCATTCCACGCTCTTGCCGATGTTCAGGGTCGGCGCCGCCACTTCGATGCCCAGGGCCGAGCCCTGGCTGTGGTGGCGGGTCTGGTGGAACTGTTCGGCTACGTGGATCAGGGCCTTGGACGGGATGCAGCCGATGTTCAGGCAGGTGCCGCCCAGGGCCTGGCCTTCCACCAGGATGGTGGAGATCCCCAGCTGGCCGGCGCGGATCGCTGCGACATAGCCGCCAGGGCCGCCACCGATGATCAGCAGTTGGGTGTTGAGAGTCTGTTGCATGTCTTACTCCACAAACAGCGTGGCGGGTTGTTCGAGCAGGCCGCGGATGGCCTGGATGAATTGCGCGGCGTCCATGCCGTCGACCACCCGATGATCGAAGGAGCTGGAGAGGTTCATCATCTTGCGGATCACGATCTGGCCCTTGATCACCATGGGCCGCTCGACGATCTTGTTGACCCCGACGATGGCCACTTCCGGCAGGTTCAGCACCGGCGTGCTGACGATCCCGCCCAGGGCGCCGAGGCTGGTGAGGGTGATGGTCGAGCCGGACAGTTCTTCACGCGCGGCCTTGCCGGCGCGGGCGGCCTTGGCCAGGCGCACGATCTCCTCGGCGTTGCCCCACAGGCTGCGGGCTTCGGCGTGGCGCACCACCGGGACCATCAGGCCAACGTCGCTCTGGGTGGCGACCCCGACGTGCACCGCGCCGTGGCGGGTGACGACCTGGGCTTCATCGTCGTAGCGCGCGTTGATCTGCGGGAAGTCGCGCAGGGCCACGACCATCGCCCGTACCAGGAACGGCAGCAGGGTCAGTTTGCCGCGGGTGGCGCCATGCTTCTCGTTGAGGTGGATGCGCAGTTCTTCCAGGGCGGTGACGTCCACTTCCTCGACATAGCTGAAGTGCGCGGCGCGGTGCTTGGATTCCTGCATGCGCTGGGCGATCTTGCGACGCATGCCGATCACCTGGATCTGCTCTTCGTCGTGGCGCTCGGCATAACCGGCAGATGGCGCCGAATGGCTGCGCGGTGCCTGGCTGCCCTGGGCCAGGTAGGCGTCCAGGTCTTCATGCAGGACGCGCCCGGCAGGGCCGCTGCCTTGTACCAGGCGCAGCTGGATGCCCAGGTCCAGGGCATGCTTGCGCACTGCCGGCGAGGCCAGCGGGCGCTCGTTGGCTTCCCGGGCGACCGGAGCCTGGGCCGGACGGCTGGCGGCGGCCTGGCAGGCGGGTGCCGGCTTGTCCACTTGAGGGGCGGCGGCCACCGGCGCGGCGGCTGGTGTTTCCGCGGCGGCTGGCGCCTTGCTCGGCGTCGGCAGCTGGTCGGAGTCCTTGAGGGTGCCCGCGCCCTCGACCTCGATGCTGATCAGGATGCTGCCCACCGCCATCACTTCACCCGGCTCGCCGCCCAGGGCCAGCACTTTGCCGTGGACCGGGGAGGGGATGTCGACCATGGCCTTGTCGGTCATCACGTCTGCCAGTACCTGGTCTTCGACCACCAGGTCGCCGACTTTCACGTGCCACTGCGACAGTTCTACTTCTGCGATGCCTTCGCCGATGTCCGGCATCTTGATAACGTGCGTGCCCATTCAGACCTCCATGACCCGTTGCAGCGCCGCGCCCACTCGGGACGGCCCTGGGAAATATGCCCACTCTTGCGCATGGGGATACGGCGTATCCCAACCGGTGACGCGCTCGATCGGGGCCTCCAGGTGATGGAAGCAATGCTCTTGCACCAACGACACCAGCTCGGCGCCGAAACCGCAGGTCCGGGTGGCCTCGTGCACCACCACGCAGCGGCCGGTCTTCTTCACCGACTTGACGATGGTGTCCAGGTCCAGCGGCCACAGGCTGCGCAGGTCGATGACCTCGGCGTCGATACCGGTTTCCTCGGCCGCCACTTGCGAGACATAGACCGTGGTGCCGTAGGTCAGCACGGTGACGTCCTTGCCCGGACGGGCGATGGCGGCCACGTCCAGCGGGACCTTGTAGTAGCCGTCCGGAACCTGGGCCGAAGGGTGCTTCGACCAGGGGGTTACCGGGCGGTCGTGGTGGCCGTCGAACGGGCCGTTGTACAGGCGCTTGGGCTCCAGGAAGATCACCGGGTCATCGTTCTCGATGGAGGCGATCAGCAGGCCCTTGGCGTCGTAGGGGTTGGACGGCATCACGGTACGCAGGCCGCAGACCTGGGTGAACACCGCCTCGATGCTCTGGCTGTGGGTCTGGCCGCCATAGATGCCGCCGCCGCACGGCATGCGCATGGTCAGCGGTGCGGTGAACTGGCCGGCCGAGCGATAACGCAGGCGTGCGGCTTCGGAAATGATCTGGTCGGTGGCCGGGTAGACGTAGTCGGCGAACTGGATTTCCGCCACCGGCCGCAGGCCGTAGGCCCCCATGCCGACGGCGGTGCCGATGATGCCGCTTTCCGAGATCGGTGCGTCGAACACCCGCGAGGTGCCGTACTTGGCTTGCAGGCCTTCGGTGCAGCGGAATACGCCGCCGAAATACCCCACGTCCTGGCCGAACACCACGACGTTGTCGTCACGCTCGAGCATCACATCCATGGCCGAGCGCAGGGCCTGGATCATGGTCATGGTGGTGGTGGTCATGGCGGTGTCCAGCTGGATATTGTTGTTGTGATCGTTCATCTCAAACCCCCAGTTGCTGGCGTTGGCGTTTCAGGTGCTCGGGCATGTCCTTGTAGACATCCTCGAACATGGTCGCGGCGCTGGGGATCTGGCCGCCGGCGAGGGTGCCGAACTGCTCGGCTTCCTTCTGCGCGGCGATGACCTGGGCTTCGAGTTCGGCGCTGAGCGCGGCGTGTTCCTCTTCGGACCAGTGGCCGAGCTTGATCAGGTGCTGCTTGAGGCGAGCGATCGGGTCGCCCAGGGGGAAGTGGCTCCAGTCGTCGGCCGGCCGGTACTTGGACGGGTCGTCGGAGGTGGAGTGCGGTCCGGCACGGTAGGTGACCCACTCGATCAGGGTCGGGCCGAGGTTGCGGCGGGCGCGTTCGGCGGCCCAGCGCGAGGCGGCGTAGACGGCGATGAAGTCGTTGCCGTCGACCCGCAGCGAGGCGAGGCCGCAACCCACGCCGCGTCCGGCGAAGGTGGTGGCTTCACCACCGGCGATGGCCTGGAAGGTGGAGATCGCCCACTGGTTGTTGACCACGTTGAGGATCACCGGCGCCCGGTAGACGTGGGCGAAGGTCAGGGCGGTGTGGAAGTCCGACTCGGCGGTGGCGCCGTCGCCGATCCAGGCCGAGGCGATCTTGGTATCGCCCTTGATCGCCGAGGCCATGCCCCAGCCTACGCCCTGCACGAACTGGGTCGCCAGGTTGCCGGAGATGGTGAAGAACCCGGATTCTTTCACCGAGTACATGATCGGCAGCTGGCGCCCCTTGAGCGGGTCGCGCTCGTTGGACAGCAGCTGGCAGATCATGTCCACCAGCGGCACTTCGCGGGCCATCAGGATGCTTTGCTGGCGATAGGTGGGGAAGCACATGTCGTCGACATTCAGGGCCAGCGCCTGGGCGCTGCCGATGGCTTCCTCTCCGAGGCTCTGCATGTAGAACGACATCTTCTTCTGGCGCTGGGCGACCACCATGCGGTTGTCGAAGATGCGGGTCTTGAGCATGGCCCGCATGCCCTGGCGGAGGATCTCCACGGGCACGTCCTGGGCCCATTCGCCCAGGGCGTTGCCCTGGTCATCGAGTACTCGGATCAGGCCACGAGCGAGGTCGGCGGTATCGGCGGGTTCTACATCGATCGGGGGTTTGCGCACCAGGCCGGCGTCGTTCAGGCGCAGGTAGGTGAAATCGGTCTTGCAGCCGGGACGGCCCGAGGGTTCGGGAACGTGCAGGCGTAGCGGTGCATACGCTGGGGTCATGGCTTTCTACGCTCGATCTTGTGGATTTCTTGTATTTGGGCGCGCTAGCTGACAGTCCTTCCCTGGGTAAGGGAAATCTTGTCCTACAAACATCATAGGCCGGGATAAGGAGAATATTTATCTGTGTTTCGTTGCACGCAAAGTCATTTAGAGATAAAAAATCTTTATAAACATAAAAAAAAGGTTGTTTTATCTCATGCGTAAACTGGACCGTACCGATATCGGCATTCTCAACAGCCTGCAAGAGAACGCTCGCATCACCAACGCCGACCTGGCCCGTTCGGTGAACCTTTCGCCAACCCCCTGCTTCAATCGGGTCAGGGCCATGGAGGACCTGGGACTGATCCGCGAGCAGGTGACCCTGCTGGATGCCGAGCTCCTGGGCCTGCACGTCAACGTGTTCATCCATGTCAGCCTGGAGAAACAGGTGGAAGAGGCCCTGCAGCATTTCGAAGAGGCCATTTCCGATCGTCCGGAAGTGATGGAGTGCTACCTGATGGCCGGCGACCCGGACTACCTGATCCGCGTGCTGGTGCCCAGCATCCAGGCCTTGGAGCGCTTCATGATGGACTTCCTGACCAAGGTGCCGGGAGTGGCCAATATCCGCTCCAGCTTCGCCCTCAAGCAGGTACGCTACAAGACCGCGCTGCCGCTGCCGGCCAATGGCCTGACCCTGGGCAACTGAGGCTCAGGCCGGTACTTCGCGCCACAACCTGTCGAGTTCCTTGAAGTCCCAGTTATCCGGGGCTTCGCGGCCGACGATGCGTTCCTGGCCCTGGACCCGGGCCAGGTCCACCACGCTCTGCTCCAGCGGCAGGTTGGAGCGAGTGGAGAAGAACACCTTGACCTTGGGGGTCAGCAACGCATCCGGGTGTTGCTCCAGCACCACCGCCAGGCGCCCGCTCTCCAGCCGCACCAGGGAGCCCACCGGGTAGATCCCGACACTCTTGACGAAGGCCTGGAACACCCGCTGGTCGAAGTGGCCGGTCCAGGTGGACATGCGCTGGATCGCCTCGGCCGGGTCCCAGCCGCGGTTGTAGGGGCGGTTGGAGGTCACTGCGTCGTACACATCGCAGACCGCGCCCATCCGCGCGAACAGGCTGATCTGCTCGCCCTTCAGGCGGTGCGGATAACCCGAGCCGTCGGCCTTTTCATGGTGATGCAGGCACACATCCAGCACCAGGGCGTCCACCGCACCGTTCTGGCGCAGGATGCTGCCGCCAGCCTCGGGGTGCAGCTTGACCTGTTCGAACTCGCTGTCCGACAGCTTTTGCGGTTTGTTGAGGATGGCATCGGGGATGGTCAGCTTGCCCACGTCGTGCAGCAGCCCGGCCACCCCGGCCAGTCGCACGAAGTGCTCCGACAGGCCCAGTTGGCGGGCGGTGGCCAGCATCAGCGCGCACACCGCCACCGAGTGCATGTAGGTGTAGTCGTCGGCGCGCTTGAGTCGGGCCAGGCTGATCAGCGCGTGGGGATGGCGCAACAGCGAATCGGTGATCATGCCCACCAGCTCGTTGACCTGTTGCACCTGGATCACCTGGCCCATGCGTACTTCCTGGAACATGTCCATCACCGCCTGGCGTGAATGGGCACAGACCTTGATGGCCCGTTGCAGCT
>NZ_JBJJLO010000177.1:0-8099 GCF_046230915.1 Pseudomonas sp. KCJK8993 | reverse complement strand
GCCCCCCACGCCCACCCCCCCTAAAAGACCCGCCATTTCCCGATTCGCACCCCGCACCGCCCGAGGCTCCAGCCCCATGTCCGTCACCGCACCTTCCGCCCGGCCCGCGCCGGGCCACCATGCCCAGTTCCTGCAATTGCTGGAGACCAGCCTGGCGCAAAACGCCTTCATCAAGCTGGTACTGGCCAAGCACGTGGGCGCCGAGGCGGACCTGCAACGGCTGATCATCAAGCAACTGACGGTCAAGGAGCAGCCGTGCCTGTCCTTCGTCTATCGCTACAAGACCCGCGATATCACCAAGAACTTCTCCCTGGACGAAGGCATTGCCACCATCGCCGAGCTGCTCCCGGCTTCGTTCAAGAACGCCCATTTGCTGACCCTGTCCGATGAGGTCCAGCTGGAGTACAGCAAGAAGGGCAAGAGTTCGTTGTCCAAGGGCAAGCCGCAAACCCAGCGCGATGTGCCGTCCGCCGCGCACAACCGCGAGAAGAACCGCTTCCTCGACCTGGACCGGCCGTTCCTCGCCGACCTGGGCGTGACCAACCAGCAGCACGAGCTGATTCCGGCGATGTCGCGCAAGTGGAAGCAGATCAACAAGTTCATCGAAGTCTTCAGCCATGCCCTGGGCAGCTCGCCGATCGATCTTGCGCAGCCGGTGCGAGTGGCGGACTTCGGCTCAGGCAAGGGCTACCTGACCTTCGCCATCCACGACTACCTGCGCAATACCCTCAAGGCCCAGGGCGAAGTTACCGGGGTCGAGCTGCGCGAGGACATGGTGACCCTGTGCAACGCCGCCGCCGCGCGCCTGGAGCATCCCGGCCTGGTGTTCAAGTGCGGTGACGTGCGCAGCGTGGCCCCCAGCCAGCTGGAAGTGATGATCGCCCTGCATGCCTGCGACATCGCCACCGACTACGCGATCCACACCGGCATCCGCTCCGGGGCGGCGATCATCATGTGCTCGCCGTGCTGCCACAAGCAGATCCGCCAGCAGATCCAGAGCCCGGCGTTGCTCAAGCCGATGCTGCAATACGGCCTGCACCTGGGGCAGCAGGCGGAGATGGTCACCGACAGCCTGCGGGCGCTGTTCCTCGAAGCCTGTGGTTACGAAACCAAGGTCTTCGAGTTCATCTCCCTGGAGCACACCAACAAGAACAAGATGATCCTTGCGGTCAAGCGGGCCGAGCCCCAGGACCCGACCCAGTTGCTGGCGCGGATCGACGAACTCAAGGCCTTCTACCGCATCAGCGAACACTGCCTGGAAACCCTGCTCAAGGCCGACGGCTACCTCGCGGGATAAGCTTCGAACTTGCCGCTTGTGGCTTGCAGCTGTAGTACCTGGCTATTACCCGGCCCGGCCGATTGCGACTACCTTGAGTACTTCTTCTGTCCACGTGTTTCCTTGAAAGGAGTCCACTCCATGGCCGCGAAAAAGATCCTCATGCTGGTTGGCGACTACGTCGAAGACTACGAAGCGATGGTGCCGTTCCAGGCCCTGCTGATGGTCGGGCACACGGTGCACGCCGTGTGCCCGGACAAGAGCGCCGGGCAGACCGTGCGCACCGCCATCCACGACTTCGAGGGCGACCAGACCTACAGCGAAAAGCCGGGCCATCTGTTCGCCCTGAACTTCGACTTCGCCAAGGTGCGGTCCAGCGACTACGACGCGCTGCTGATCCCCGGCGGTCGCGCCCCGGAATACCTGCGCCTGAACGAACAGGTGCTGCAACTGGTCAAGGAATTCGACCGGGCCGGCAAGCCGATTGCCGCGGTGTGCCACGGTGCGCAACTGCTGGCCGCCGCCGGGGTCCTGGAAGGCCGTGAGTGCAGCGCCTATCCAGCCTGCGCCCCGGAAGTGCGCCTGGCCGGCGGCACCTATATCGATATTCCGGTGACCGAAGGCCATGTCCAGGGCAACCTGGCGACCGCCCCGGCCTGGCCGGCCCATCCCAGTTGGCTGGCCGGCTTCCTCGGCTTGCTGGGCACCCGGATCAGCCTGTAGGCGAGGACCACGCCATGTGCGAGCTGTACGTCAAGGCCGACCCGATCCTCTATGAATCGCGTTCGCGCTCGCTGCGCATTCGGGGCGTGGTCACCACCCTGCGTTTGGAAAACCAGTTCTGGGACATCCTCGCGGAGATTGCCGAGGTCGATGGCATGACCACCAACCAGCTGATCGCCAAGTTGTACGACGAGGTCATGGACTACCGTGGCGAGGTGGTGAACTTCGCCTCCTTCCTGCGGGTCAGCTGCACCCGCTACCTGAGCCAGCGACGCACCAGCACCCCCGACCTCAGCCTGGTTCGCTTGAACCGATGACCTGTTGCCGCCGCTGAGCCACGCGAAGCTCCGCACGCCCCGAAGGCGCGCAAGGTCTGGCTGTAGATTGCCAAGCAAAGTCCTGCGGACCTTTGCGCAGCCTTGCAAGCTCGACAGCGGCTATAGGACTAGCTGATCTTGCTGAGGAAGCCCGGCAGTTCCGGTTCCGGGAGCACCGACAGCACTTTGAGGCGCTGCAGCATGCGCTGGCGGGCGCGTTGCAGATGTTCTCGAAGGTTCAGGGCTGCGGCGTCGAAGGCGCCGTGCAACAGCAGTTCGAGGATCAGCCGGTGCTCGGCGAGCATCGCCGGGTCGGCACCGATGCCCAGCAAGCGGTAGAAGATTCGATTGATGATCATCGGGCTCTGGGCCTGACGGATCAGCGCCGCCATCTTACGGTTCTGCAAGCCGCCCAGGCACTGCTGGTGCAGGTCTTCTTCCAGGCGTTCCAGAGCCTCCAGGCCGCAGTGCTCGGCCTGCTGGGCCTGGGTCAGCCGTTCCAGCATCTGTTCCAGGCGTTCGCGGTCCAGGCCGGGGGCGCTCTGGCGCAGGGCCTCGGGCTCCAGGCAGGCACGCAGTTCGTAGTCTTCGGTGACTTCCCGGGCGGTCAGGGGCCCAGCCAGCCATTGGGAATAGGGTTCCTTTTCCACCAGGCCGCGATCGCGCAGGCGCATCAGCGCTTCGCGGACCACCGCGCGGCTGACACCGTAGTGCTCGGCGGCGGCCTGTTCGTCGAGGCGAAAATGGCCGAAGGCGATGCAGGTGGAGAGGGCGCTGCCCAGTTCTTCGTAGATCCGTTCCCCCAGGGGCCGGGTATCCACCAGTTCCTCGTCGCTGGCCAGCCCCAGGTGGGCATGGCTCAGGGGCAAGCGTAGAGGTTCGATCTCCAGGCCCTGGGGGTTGATCAGGTAACCGCGGCCATCAAATCGGCTGATCAGGCCTTCGCCGTGCAGCAGGTCGAGGGCTTTGCGCACGGGCACCCGGCTAGTGCCGAACAGTTCCGCCAGCGGCGCTTCCAGCAACACCAGGCCCTGCAGGGCGGTACCCTGGAGGATGGCGTCGCGCAAGACCTGACGGATCATGGCGTAGCGCGATGCGGTGCGCGGGTCCTCTGCTGACACTGCTTTCATCGATTCCTCTTGGGGCTGTTGCCGGTGGGTGGCGCGCCTGTTGCCGGGGCGCGGTGGCCAGGGATTCTCTCACAGTTGCCAAGTGTCACTGAGTGCCACGTTTTGCTGCCCCGTCCGGGGGCGGCCCTGGACGGGTTGTTACCGTTCTGCACAAGAATGTACCTTTTAATAAAAAGTACATTATTTGAGCGGAGGAACCTTTGCCGAGGATTTTCTCCGTCGGTCGGCGGACAGCCTCTACCATCAACCCGCTCTGTCTCGGTATTCCAGGCCAATTTCCAGGTTTTCCCGCTTGCTGTCGGTGCTCTGCTCGTCTTGAGATGGCACGGAATCTGCTTTCAATAAAATGTACATTTTAAAATTAAGTACGTTTTATGACTTTGCGGAGTGAACCATGCACCCTGATTCGCTGAACGACGCCACGGCCATGGCGCAAGCCTTTGCCTCGGGCCGTACCGATCCGGTCCAGGTCCTGGAGCAGGCGCTGGTCTTGGCCGAGGCGACGCCCCATGTGTTCATTTCCCTGTGCCCGACCCGGGCCCGGCGCGAGGCCGAGGCAGCTGCCGCCCGGTGGCGGGACGGCCAGCCGCTGAGCCTGCTGGACGGCGTGCCCCTGGCCTGGAAAGACCTGTTCGACGTGGCCGGCAGCATCACCACTGCCGCCGCCCAGGTGCGTCGCAATGCACCGCTGGCCCAGGTGGATGCGCCCAGCGTGCGGCAGTTGTGCCGGGCCGGGCTGGTCAGCCTGGGCAAGACCAACCTCAGCGAGTTCGCCTATTCCGGACTTGGCCTGAACCCGCACTTCGGCACCCCGATCAACCCCCACAGCGATGCCCAGCCACGTATTCCCGGCGGCTCCTCGGCAGGCTCGGCGGTGGCAGTGGCCGCTGGGATCGTGCCGATCGCCATGGGCACCGACACTGCCGGTTCGATCCGCATTCCCGCGGCCTTCAACGGCCTGGTGGGCTATCGTGCGACGTCTCGGCGCTATGACCGCGAGGGGGTGTTTCCCCTGGCTGAAAGCCTCGACAGCCTTGGACCGCTGACCCGCAGCGTGCGCGATGCCTGGTTGATCGACGGGCTGTTGCACGGTGGCGATCCCCGGCCATTGCCGACGCCCCGCCGCCTGGCCGGGCAACGCTTCTGGGTCGATCTGCAAGTGCTCGACGACAGCCGTATCCAGAGCGCGGTGCGGGCCAACTTGCTGGTGGTCATCGAAAGCCTGCGACAGGCTGGAGCGCTGGTGGAGCAACGGCCGTTGCACAGCCTGCAAGCCACCCTGCAACTGATCCAGGAACAGGGTTGGCTCGGCGCCGCCGAAGCCTTCGCTCTGCACCAGCCCTTGCTCGACAGCGAGTACGCCGAGCAGCTTGATCCGCGAGTGCGCCGGCGCCTGGAAAGCGCCCGGCAGATGCCTGCCAGCCAGCTGTTGCGGCTGTACCAGATGCGGCGCCAGTTGCAACAACAGATGCAGGACGAACTGGACGGCGCGGTGCTGATCACCCCCACCGTGGCCCATGTGGCGCCGCCCCTGGCGCCCCTTGAACAGGACGATGAACTCTTTTTCCGGACCAACCTGGCGACCCTGCGCCTGACCATGCCCGGCAGTTTCCTCGACATGCCCGCAGTGGCCCTGCCCAGTGGCCGCGATGCCCAGGGCCTGCCCACCGGGCTGTTGCTGAGCCTGCCCCAGGGCCATGACCGGCAGTTGCTGAACGCTGCCCTGGCGCTGGAGGCGGCGCTGCCGCGCTAGCCCCGACGACTTTTTCCAACAAAACAACAAGCAATCACTGGAGGCCGCTGATGGCTAAAGAAATTCTCTGTGCATTTGGTGTCGATGTGGACGCGGTGGCCGGCTGGCTCGGCTCCTATGGCGGCGAGGATTCGCCGGACGATATCTCCCGCGGCCTGTTCGCCGGCGAGGTCGGCGCGCCGCGCCTGCTCAAGCTGTTCGAGCGTTATGGCCTGCGCACCACGTGGTTCATTCCCGGCCACTCCATGGAGACCTTTCCCGAGCAGATGAAGGCCGTGGCCGAGGCTGGCCATGAGATCGGCGTGCACGGCTACAGCCACGAAAACCCCATCGCCATGACCCCGGAGCAGGAGGAGATCGTCCTCGACAAGTCCATCGAGCTGATCACCCGGGTCACTGGCAAGCGCCCCACCGGCTACGTGGCGCCCTGGTGGGAGTTCAGCAAGGTGACCAATGAGCTGCTGTTGAAGAAGGGTATCAAGTACGACCACAGCCTGATGCACAACGACTTCCATCCCTACTACGTGCGGGTCGGCGACAGCTGGACCAAGATCGACTACAGCCAGCATCCCGACACCTGGATGAAACCCCTGGTGCGCGGCCAGGAAACCGACCTGGTGGAGATCCCGGCCAACTGGTACCTGGACGACCTGCCGCCCATGATGTTCATCAAGAAAGCGCCCAACAGCCATGGCTTCGTCAATCCGCGGCACCTGGAAGAAATGTGGCGCGACCAGTTCGACTGGGTCTACCGCGAGCACGAGCACGCGGTGTTCACCATGACTATCCACCCCGACGTCTCCGGCCGTCCGCAAGTGCTGCTGATGCTCGAGCGCTTGATCGAACACATCCAGGGCCATGCCGGCGTGCGCTTCGTCACCTTCGACGAGATCGCCGACGACTTTATCCGCCGCCACCCGCGCAACCGCTGATCCCGGCCACTTCATCGAGGCGTGATTGATGTCTATCTATAACAAGCTCGACCTGACGGGCTGGAAACCCCAGCAGCTGACCCCGGCCCAAGTGCGTTTCGCCACCTGGATCGCCTTCTTCGCCTGGGTCTTCGCGGTGTACGACTTCATTCTGTTTGGCACCCTGCTGCCGGAGATTGGCCGGCACTTCGGCTGGGGCGAGGTCGAGCAGGCCGAGATCGCCACCTGGGTGGCGGTGGGCACCGCAGTGGTGGCCCTGGCCATCGGACCGCTGGTGGACCAGTTGGGCCGGCGCATGGGCATCATTTTCACCGTCAGCGGCTCGGCCATCTGCTCGGCGCTGACCGCCGTCGGCGGCGCCTGGGGCAAGTCGCCGCTGATCCTGATCCGCTCCCTGGGCGGCTTGGGCTATGCCGAGGAAACGGTGAACGCCACCTACCTCAGCGAGCTGTACGCAGCTTCCGACGACCCGCAATTGGCCAAGCGCCGGGGCTTCATCTACAGCCTGGTGCAGGGCGGCTGGCCAGTGGGGGCGTTGATCGCGGCCGGGCTGACCGCAGTACTGCTGCCGATCATCGGCTGGCAGGGCTGCTTCATCTTCGCCGCGATCCCGGCGATCGTCATTGCGGTGCTGGCGCGCAAGCTCAAGGAGAGCCCGCAGTTCCAGATCCATCAGCGCATCAGCCAGTTGCGCAAAAGCGGTTCGGTGAGCGAGGCCCGGGCGGTGGCGCTGACCTACGGCGTGGACTACGACGAGCACAGCAAGGCCGGCCTGGCCGCGGCCTTTCGTGGCCCGGCGCGGCGCGTGACCCTGGTGATCGGCGCGGCGATCCTGCTCAACTGGGCGGCGATCCAGGTGTTCAGCGTGCTTGGCACGTCGGTGATCGTCAGCGTGCATCACATCTCTTTCGAGAACTCGCTGATCATCCTGGTGCTGTCCAACCTTGTGGGGTATTGCGGCTACCTGAGCCATGGCTGGATGGGTGACAAGATCGGCCGGCGCAATGTCATCGGCCTGGGCTGGATGCTCGGCGGCCTGTCGTTCGCCGGCATGCTCTACGGCCCGAGCAATCTGCCGATGGTGGTGGGCCTCTACAGCCTGGGGCTGTTCTTCCTGATCGGCCCGTACTCGGCGGCGCTGTTCTTTATCAGCGAGAGCTTCCCCACCAGCATCCGTGCCACCGGTGGCGCGATCATCCATGCCATGGGTCCTATCGGCGCGGTGGTGGCGGGCTTCGGCGCCACCCAGGTGCTATCGGCCGGTGGCGACTGGCAGACCTCGGCGCTGTATTTCGGCGCGCTGCCTTGCTTCCTCTCCGGTGCGCTGATGTTCGCCGCGCGCCATGTGCGTCCTGAATCCGTTCAATAAGGAAAATTATCCATGACTGCGAAAGTCGCCTTGATCACCGGTGCCGCCAGCGGCATCGGCCAGGCCCTGGCCGTGGCCTACGCCCGGACCGGTGTGGCGGTGGTGGGCGGGTATTTCCCCGCCGACCCCCATGACCCGCAAACTACCCGCGATCTTGTGGCCGAGGCGGGTGGGCGTTGCTTGATGCTGCCGCTGGACGTGACCGACGGTGCGTCGGTGGACACCCTGGCGGAACAGGCCGTGGCGCACTTTGGCCGCCTCGACTATGCGGTGGCCAATGCCGGCCTGCTGCGCCGCGCACCCTTGCTGGAAATGACCGATGAGGCCTGGAACGCCATGCTCGATGTGGACCTGACCGGGGTCATGCGTACCTTCCGCTCGGCGGTGAAGCACATGGGCGAGGGCGGCGCCCTGGTGGCGATTTCCTCCATCGCCGGTGGCGTCTACGGCTGGCAGGACCATGCTCACTATGCTGCGGCCAAGGCCGGGGTGCCGGGGTTGTGCCGTTCGCTGGCGGTGGAGCTGGCGGCCAGGGGCATCCGCTGCAATGCGGTGATCCCGGGGCTGATCGAAACCCCGCAGTCCCTCGACAGCCAGAA